>JABMQV010000718.1 GCA_013203065.1 Desulfobacteraceae bacterium
GTTGTCTGAGATAGCAATTCGATCCCCTTCCGGAACACAGGGAAAACACTGAAACAGGCAGCTTTCTTAAAGCGGTTTGAGGGTTTCCCCGTTCGTCTTTTCATCATTACCCGTCTGAGGGTGACACGGTCCGGATGTCAATGTGAAACTGGGGGCAGACCTTGATACGTGACAACACAATGATTCACAATTCAAGGTCTGCCCCCAGTTCTCTTTAAAATCTTTTCCCCTCTCTGTCTATAACTGAATCCCGGCTATTTGGTGCCCGTCCTTGTTTTCTCAGGTCATGTGGATCTAAAAAGAAAACGGGCCGAATGGGGGCAGTTATTGTAACTTACCCAAGCCTCCCCGGGGGCATGGGTGGACAAATCCCTTTCGAAGTGACTCGAAAAAGGCTACAATGATCAGTGCCGGTTTCAACCGGAAAGATCACCCGGATCAGCACCGACAACCTCCGTGAATTCGGGTTGAAGGCTTGCCCGAGAGGTCTTTCTCAGAGGCACGTGGTTTACTCCCCCAAACGCAGTCCGGGGATGAGAACGGAACCTTGAACCTCTGAACCTTTGAACCCGTGAACGCCTACGATAAAGGATAAAGGATAAATGACCAAGACACAACATCTTCGCATCTTGCGGCGTAACTTCTCAATAAGTCCGGGAGAAATAATAGGATTTCTGGAGCCCATCCCGTCCTACGGGAAGGTTCAAGGGGTTAATTAACTTGAGATTGAGGGTCATAATGTGGTTTACTGCGAAGACGTTCCCTTAATACCCGATTCCGTAAAAGGTAACGAACACCTTATAATTTCAAAGTGCAATTCTCATTACCGGATAGGGAGCCTGGAAGGAGGTAGGAAAGTGCGAGAGTTGTTTGCCATTGTTTCCTTTGTCATGGCGGTGGTTGGCGGGCTGGCGACGATGTTTCTCAAAGATAGAGACAAGCAGACAATGGGTTCCATTGTTGCAGGCGCCTTTTTGATCTCTTTTTTTATAAACGTCCATCAAGAGGCCAAACTGCTTCTCCAGGTCGCCTGCCTGGTGTCATTTGCCATGGCCGTAACGGGTGGCGTGGTGACAATTTTCAGTAACGAAAAGAATAGACGGACAGGCGCAATCGGCATCGGGATCGTGGCCTTGGGAACAACCCTCTTCATCCTCTTTATGTATCTGGAGTTTCGTCCCTTTTGACACGTATCTGTTTTTCCAGTTCCTCCTTAACTGCAATCCCGATTTTTTCTAATATACATGGCTTTTTTATGTACTTGCCTGCCCTGTGGAATTTCCCAGGAAGGAACCCTATTCAAAAGGGCTGGCCTACAAGCAAGGTCAACGAAAGAGAGGTAACCCTGAACCCCGTCTGCCATCCGGCGGGCAGGGGTGAACTCTGGACCTATGAACGCCTACAAAAATCCATTGGGTGGCTAAAATCATCTGAAGAAACCAGAAAGGGCCCTGAAGGTCCATAAGAAAAACTGTCGGAGCAGGAAACATGAATAAAACAGGAATTAATTTACATTTGAGGACGGCTGGGAGGTGCACTCAGGGAAATGCCGCAAAGTATCACTTTATTCTTGCCCTTTTAGGACGCTTTCTCTCAGCTTTCTCTTTAGAATTTTCCCCGTGCTTCCCTGAGGTAGCGAATCCACGAATTCAACAACCCTTGGGGCCTTAAATTTGGCCATTTTAGCTCTCGCAAAATCAATGATCTCTTGTTCCGTTGCAGTATTTTCTTTCTTTAATACAATGTATGCTTTGGCTATTTCCCCCTTTACTTTGTCAGGTATACCGATTACCGCAGCCAGTGCGACCTTCGGGTGTGTGTAAAGAACCTCCTCTATCTCAATCGGATAGATATTGTAGCCACCCGTTATGATCAGGTCTTGTTTGCGGTCAACAACGTATAAATACCCATCATCGTCAAGGTAGCCAAGATCACCCGAGTGGAACCATCCATTCTTATAAACCACTTCGTTGACTTCCGGTCTGTTCCAATATCCATGAATTGAAAAGACATCTCCTTTTTCAATAATTTCACCCACCTCTCCCGGTGGCAAATCATTGTCGTTGTCGTCAACGATCCTCACCCAAATATTGGACAATGGCGTTCCTACTGAATTAGGTTTGCGAACGTCCACTATAGGATTTAAGGTCGTAAAGCCACATCCTTCAGTCTGACCATATCCATCCAGATGGGTAACTCCAAACTTATCCTCCACCTCTTTGATTAACTCCGAAGGGCAGTGGGCACCGCCGCTGTTTACAGTTCGAAGTGAAGTTAGGTCGTATTTATCTGGATCGAACGCTTCCAGTAAATAGACAAACATCGTGGGTGTTCCAGCAAAATAGGTTCCACGATATCGGCTGATATGATCCATGACTTTATCAGCATCAAATCTGTCGATAACGATAAGTGTGCCACCTATCGTAAAACAGTTCATCAGGACGACATTCAGAGCGAAGTTGTTAAATAGAGGGAGGGCACAAATGAAGCGATCGTCACTATTGAATTTGTTTTTGTCAATACATCCGTATACATTGGACAAAATTGATTTGTGGGTCTGTGTGGCCCCTTTGGGAGTGCCGGTCGTGCCGGAAGTAAAAATCATGCTTGCAATGTCATCGTAGGCTACGGCAGGGGATGCTGAAAACGATCTTTCTGAATCAAGAAGCCTCTCACAATCCACGGCGTCAGTCGTTTGCTCACCAAACAAAAAGACTTTTTCTAATTTTGGCAAGGATTCCATAACTTCCTTATGTAAAGGCTGCCATAGATCTGAGTCAGCCACGATAGCCCTTGCTCCTGTCGTGTTCCCAATATGGCCTATTTCATGTAGTTTATACATGACATTCAGTGGAATAACCCTTGCGCCTGTTTTAATAATGGCAAAATGGCTCAAGATCATATTTATGCCGTTGGGCAAGAATCCCATGACCCAGTCTCCCACCCCTATACCTTGCTCAGCGATTCCATATGCCAGCCTGTCAATCAGTTCATTGAGTTTTTTGTAAGTGATTTGTTTTTCTTGAAATATGGTGGCGATTTTGTCAGGGTAAGTCCTTCCGGTATTCTCTAACATTTCCCATAAAGTTTGCATATCTTCACACCTCTGGTGCCTCTCATCTGAGAAGCCTTTTCAATGAGTCTGTTAGTAGCGACCTAATTGTGAAGCCACTGCTCCTAAGTGAAGAGGCGTCTTGAGTTCCAGCGCCAACTCGAGGGCTAATTGAAAGTCCTTATAGATGAGATCGAGGGTGCCTTCAGGTTTATAGTTTTCTTTCCAGGATGCCACCATATCCCAGTGTTCCACAACCCAGCTGTCTCCCGTACTTACCTTAATGAGATCTCTTAATAAATCAATGTCCAAGCCTGCCTTCTCGGCAAGAGCCGTTGCTTCGTAGGCAGCGTTCATTTGAATTAGAAGAAGGAGGTTATTCGCCAATTTGGCAACCTCTCCCATTCCCACATTTCCCATGTGGAAAATGTTTTTTCCCATGTTTTCAAGGAGCGGGCGAACTCTTTCATAGGTCTCCTTTTCTCCTCCCACCATCATGGATAACGTCCCCGCCTCTGCACCGTGTCTTCCACCACTTACGGGCGCATCCACGATCTGAATCTCTTTCTCTTTGGCCTTACCGGCTATTTTTTGAACAGAGGTGGGGCTTATGGTGGATGCAATAATTATGCATGACCCGGGTTTGCATGACTCCAAAAGACAACCCCCGTCAAGCACAACAGCCTCAACCTGCTCTGTTGTTCTGACCATAACAATAACACTATCCGAAAACTCCCCAATTTGTTTAATAGATGCCCCTTTCGAGGCGCCAAGCTTTGCCAGTTCATCCATGGCAGCTTTGTTAATATCAAACACAAAGACCTCGTATCCTGACTCTATGAGGTTCTTGGCCATGGGAAAACCCATTTCTCCTGTACCGATAAATCCAATTTTTCTATCCATGGTATCCTCGCAGTGGTTGTAGGTTTTCAGTAGATATACACTTCCAGGCTCTACAATCAGACTTTGATTCCGTAAACCTCATGGGCCGCTTTTAGCTGCTCCTTGCTAGGCGATTCGTATAAACCGACGCGGCTGGTGCCAATTCCCGAAACCTGCTTCATAACAATCATCGATTCAGCAGTTTTCATGAGTGCACCGGATACGTCAAGAATGGTTGCCCCTTTGATGTTTGTCAGCCCATTTTGAACAACAATAAGATTCAAGAGCCCACACCCGGGCAGGATGACCTCCGCGCCACCGTCAACCGCCTTTTCTCCCGCCTCTTTAAATGCCGCCAGCACTGGCTCTGGATTATTGAAGGAATTGGCCAGGACCTCCAGTGAAATATCAAAATACTGTCCTTCTACGGCCCTTGATTGCAGCGCATATTCAGCGACAAGTCGATCATATTTCTTTTGAATCACCTGCCGTTGGTAGGTAACAACAGAAAATTTTCTGCCGTACATACAGGCAAATAACATTCCGGTTTCCGCCAGCGTGACAACAGGGATATTCATAACCTCTCGTGCTTCCTTAATAACAGGGTCGAAAAAACACCCTATGGCAACGGCATCATACCCTTCTGCTTCCGCTTTTAGCATACTATTAAGGATGTGGTAATCATTTAGATACTGTATATAGTTGAAGTGCAAATCCATGCTCCCAGAAGGGACACCCCGAATCTCCAGTTGAAACTTCTCCCCTAAGATCCTCCTTGCGTGTTCCTTTATTGCCTCCCCATAGGCAGGCAACCCGGAAATCGGCGTGCTGCTCTGCCACAAGATCTTGTAATCAGCCATTTTGAACTCCTTTATTCATAAAGTATTACACGTTAGAGAGTCCCGAAATTACTGGACCCATTCGTAATTTAGAAACCCAAGGATACCCCTCCCGCCGTTCCATAACCACAACGGGGCTGATCATTAACCGTATGTTTCGCTATGAGCATTTCTTTTGGCCTAACCCCTGCAATATCAGCTTTCGATTGAACCTGGCGATGACGGCAACAACCCCTACTCATGTCAGCTACCGCAAGACCCTGCGAGATACCTCAAGAGTGGGGCTCTTGTTTTCTTGATCAGACGTTCGCCTTTATGTGGTCCACGATCTCCTGCATCTTACAGCCTGTCTGGAACACGGTGACATTCATCTTTTCTAAAATAGGCAAATCTTCATCTGCAATGATTCCCCCAAGGAGCAGCTTCATGTCTCTTATATTCTTCTCTTCGAGCAACCTAATTATCATCGTGAGCAATTCCTTGTATGAGCCGGAAAGATTACTGACACCAATGAAATCAACATCTTCCTGTAAAGCCGTGTTCACAACCTGTTCCGGTGTTTGATGCCTACCCATGTAGACAACCTCTATTCCTGCATTCTTGAGCGCAAGCGCAACGACCTTGATTCCCCGGTCGTGGCCATCCAGTCCGGTCTTTGATACCAAAACACGAATTTTTCTCTTGCCTTTCATTTTGATTCACCTCATACAAGAAATAAGAATCGGATATCTATACGCCTGTGATTTCCTGATATTCGCCAAAGATTTCTCTCAGTGCACCACAGATCTCACCAACAGTGGCATAATGTTTTACACCCTCAATGATTGGAGGCATCACGTTGTTCTCATTTCCTTCGGGCTTCTCAGCAACGCGTTTTAGATCGTCGATAGCCTTTTGAACTTTCTGGTTATCTCTCGCTTTCCGCAGTTTCTTGAGGTTGGCAATATGCTCTTCAACCATGTCGGTATTTGCCCGATAGAGGGAACGGGTCTCCCGCGCTTCTTCTGACCGGAA
>JABMQV010000084.1 GCA_013203065.1 Desulfobacteraceae bacterium
ATATTGGACCGTTTTGGAGCCCGAGAGGCCTGTTAGACAGGCTCAGGATGGGAATGAAAGCCTGACAGGACCCACAGATTCTCCAGAGGAGCCCAAATTTAAGGCCTAAAATTAGAATTGCTGCCTTTCAACCGCCTTCCTTGCCTTCGGCTAGAATTTCCGCTACTGTATCCAAAATATTCGCAGGATTTCCATACAGGATACTTACATCCCATTTCCCGCACGGCTGGACCTACGAGGCCCGAAAGATGAAGTGCCAAAAGTGCCGGTTTGATAATCCGGAGGGTGCAAAGTTCTGCAACGAATGCGGCAGCAGATTAACACCTGTCTGCCCTGAATGTGGAAAAGTAAATCCCCCTGAAAGCAAGTTCTGCAATGGATGCGGCCATGATCTAACGAAGTCCGACGGCCTTCCCCCTGTTGATTTCGACCAACCCCGGTCTTACACGCCCAAACACCTGGTGGACAAGATCCTCAACACCCGAAGCTCCGTCGAAGGGGAGCGAAAGCTGGTGACAGTCCTCTTTGCGGATGTGGCCGACTATACCGCCATCTCGGAAAACCTCGACCCGGAGGAAGTCCACCAGATCATGGATGGGTGTTTCAAGATCCTGATGGATGAGATCCACACCTATGAGGGCACCATAAACCAGTTTACGGGCGATGGTGTTATGGCCCTTTTTGGTGCGCCCGTGGCGCATGAGGATCATGCACAGAGGGCCTGCCATGCGGCACTTGCAATACAAAAGGCCCTTGAAGGGTACGGCCGGAACCTGGAGAGAAAATTCGGCTTGAGGTTCCAGATGCGAATGGGCCTTAACTCAGGTCCGGTGGTGGTAGGTTCCATTGGCGATGACCTTCGGATGGATTATACCGCGCTTGGAGACACCACCAATCTGGCAGCCAGAATGGAGGGCATGGCCAAACCCGGGACCATTTTGGGAACCGCTTACACCCACAAGCTGACCCGAGATTTCTTCGAGTTCGAGCCGCTGGGCAGAGTCCAGGTGAAGGGAAAAAGAGAGCCCCAGGAGGTCTATGAACTCGTAAGCGCCAGCAGCATAGAAACCAGAATTGAAGCGGCTGCTGTCAAGGGCCTTTCCAGGTTTGTCGGCAGGACCGTTGAGGCGCAAACCCTCAAAGAAGCTTACGAGAAAGCCCGATTCGGCTCCGGCCAGGTTGTGGGCATTGTGGGCGAGGCCGGGGTTGGTAAATCCAGATTGCTTATCGAACTGAGAAAAATGCTTTTCGAAGGTGAATATACTTATCTGGAAGGCCGGTGCGTAAACTACGGGGGCGCCATGGCCTACCTGCCCATACTGGACATTTTAAGATCTTATTTTGACATCAAAGAAGGAGAGCCGGAATTTGATGTCAAAAAAAAGATGGAGGAGAAGATCCTCACGCTAGATGAGAAACTCAAAAACATCTTCCCTCCCTTTCATGAGATCCTGGCGCTCAAGGTGGAGGATGAAACCTATCTCAAGGTCGAGCCCAGTGAGAAACGGATGAGGACCTTTGAGGCCCTCCGTGACCTGCTGGTGCGAGAAAGCCAAACCAAACCCCTGGTCCTTGCTGTGGAGGATCTTCACTGGGTGGATAAGAGTTCAGAGGAACTTCTGGACTATCTGATAGGATGGCTGTCCAGCACCCGTATCCTATTGATCCTTCTCTATCGCCCCGAGTATACCCATCAATGGGGGAACAAATCCTTTTACAGCCAGATCGGGCTGCACCAGCTTCCAGAAAAGAGCGGGGCTGAACTGGTCTCGGCCATTCTCGATGGGGCCGAGGTTGTGCCTGAACTGAGTCAGTTTATCCTGGACCGGGCCTCGTGCAACCCATTGTTTATAGAAGAGCTTACACATACCCTGCTGGAAAACCACCTGATCGAGAGGAAGAAGAACCGGTTTTTTCTGAGCAAAGGGTCTTCGGAAATTCGGGTGCCGGACAGCATTCAGGGGATCATAGCGGCACGGATAGACCGTTTGGAGGAGAGCCTGAAGCGAGTGATGCAAATTGCCTCAGTCATTGGACGGGAATTTACCTTTGGAGTCCTCAAAACCATTGTGGAAATGAGGGATGGGCTCAAATCCCGTCTCAGGAACCTTCAGGCCCTGGAACTTATTTCCGAAAAACGACTCTTCCCTGAACTGGAATATATGTTCAAACACGCCCTCACGCAGGAGGTGGCTTATAACAGTTTGCTCCTCAAGCGGAGAAAGAAAATTCATGAAAAGATAGGGGAGGCCATAGAGGATCTCTATTCGGATCACCTTGAGGAATATTATGAACTGCTGGCCTACCATTATTCAATGAGTGACAATGCGGAAAAGGCGCTGGAGTATCTCGATTTGGCTCACCAGAAGGCGGCCAACGTCAGCGCCATGGAAGAGGCTGCAACCTATTTCGATGAGGCCATGAAACTACTTGACTCGCTGCCCGACACAGAGG
>JABMQV010000719.1 GCA_013203065.1 Desulfobacteraceae bacterium
CCGCTGGCCAAGGTGATCACCGAAATTCAGGCCTTCGCCATTCTGGCCGGTGTCAGGGCCTATCATATGGGTTCAGGCGGCGTTGGGGGCTCGGAGGGGTCCGTGCATCTCTCCCTGGAAGGCGATGAGGAGAGTGTGGAGAAGGCCTTCGACCTGGTCAAGTCGGTCAAGGGAGAGCCGCCCGTGGGCCTGCCCGATGCATTCGCGGTGGATTCACCGGCCGATTACGATTATGACGCATCGGCTCAACTGGCCACACTGGGAGGGGTCTGATCCAATTTCAGTGCCTGACCGGAAACCCCGTTTTTGTAACTTCTCAATAAGTCCGCGAGAAACAATCGGATTTCTGGAATGCCCTAGATTAGCGAACGAACCTGAAAAGTTCAAGGAGGGAAACACGTTGTCGGTCGTATCCATCGTTAAACTTCAAAATGGGGATGTGGAGGAGGCGGTCAGAAAGGCCGTTTCCTTGACCGGCGATTTTGAAACCTTGGCCTGGGAAGGCGCCACGGTTCTGATCAAACCCAACACGGTGCTCCCTGCAAAGACAGGCACAGGAATCGTCACGGATGTGAGGCTGGTGGAAGCGGTCACAAAACTGGCCTTGGAAAAAAATCCAGGGAAGGTGATCATTGGTGAAGGCTCTTCCGTTGGGTATGATTTCCGGGAGACCTGGGACTCCATGCGCTGCATGGAAGTGGCCGGCGTGACAGAAGTCGCAAAAAGGCTTGGCGTGGCGGTGGTGGATCTCAATCGAGACGAGCAGGTTGAGGTGAGCGTGCCCGATGCCTTTGTGATGGAAAGATTCGCCATTGCCAGGACCGCTCTGGAAGCGGATGTGATCATCTGCCTGCCCGTGATCAAAACGCATATTCGAACGGGAATCACCTGCGGACTCAAAAACATGAAGGGTGTCCTCCCGGGTAACGAGAAAAAACGAACGCACAAATTGGGATTGGATCAAGGGATCGTGGATTTAAACCGGGTGGCAAAGCCCACGTTCACCGTCGTCGATGGAATCGTCGGCGTTCAGGGCGCATGGGGCTCCCAAGCCGAGGCAATTGACAGGGTTCCCATGGACGTGGTCTTCGCGGGAAGCGACGTTGTTGCGGTTGACGCGGTCTGCGCCGCCGCCGCGGGGTTTGATGTGGGGGAGATCCTGCACGTTCAACTGGCTGCCGAAGCCAATCTTGGGGTCTGCGACTTGGACCTCATCCAGGTACGCGGGGAAAGGATCAAGGACGTCAGACGGCCGTTTATCCCATTTCTGCAGGCGGCAAAGGATCTATTTGGGGGTGCAACGGTCATCGAAAAGAATTCCTGCACCGGGTGCATGGGAGAAAGTGTCAGCACATTTATCTATCTCAATAAAGCGGGGTTTCATGAGAAATTGCCCCATTTGACCTTTATTATGGGGACGCCCGAGGAAATACCCCCTTTGAAAGGAACACCCGTGGTGCTCGGTCGTTGTGCCAAGGAATATCGGGATCAAGGCATTTTTGTCCCGGGATGCCCACCCCATGGATTAAAGATCACCGATGCGGTATGCCAGGCCCTGGAGATTGACCAGGAAATCGTACATCGTGCCATTACCGAGTTACATAGTTTTAGTGCGGATTATAAGGAGCGAGTAGACGTTGCGTAAGACAGCTGGCCACGGTCTGTTGGAGATGTTGATTGCCCATGGGGTGGAGTATGTCTTTGGTAATCCAGGCACCACCGAACTCCCCATTATGGACGGGCTGCAGGATTTTCCCCAATTGAAGTATGTCTTGGCCCTCCAGGAGGGCTCGGCAGTTGCCATGGCGGACGGTTATGCAAGGGCCACGGGTAAACCCAGCTTTGTGAACCTTCACGTTGCAGGGGGGTTAGCAAACGGCATCTCCATGCTCTACAATGCTTACCGGGGTGGCACGCCTTTGATATTGACGGCAGGCCAATCAGACACCCGGATACTTGTCGAAGAGCCACTCCTTTCGGCAGACCTTGTGGGCATGTGTAGCCTCCACACCAAATGGAGCTGGGAGGTGCGCCATGCTGCGGATGTGCCTGTGGCCATACGCCGGGCCTTCCGCATTGCATCCACACCCCCCACCGGTCCGGTTTTTCTTTCTCTCCCGTGGAACGTCCTGGATGAGGAGGCAGATCTGGATTTGACGCCTGCCTCTCCCGTATATGCCCGCATGCGCCCGGATGAAAAGGCCCTGGAACGGGCGGCTCCTTTGTTGGCCAAAGCTGAGAATTTATTGATGATGGTCGGGGATCGGATCGCCCAGACCGGGGCGGTCCCGGAAGCCGTGAAGGTGGCCGAAATTCTCGGTGCGCGCGTGGCCGCGGCCGCATATTC
>JABMQV010000720.1 GCA_013203065.1 Desulfobacteraceae bacterium
AAATCCATGGGCAAGGCCGCCAGACCGATTTTGGCCAAGTTTCTACCCAGCCTCAGATTCAACCTTTCATCATAGAGATTATAAGGCCTGCCTGTCACCACTACAATCGGCTCTCCCAACTCCTGATCCTGTAAAAACTGACGTCCCCTCTTGTGAAGTTCCCCGGTAAACTGCGCCTGCCTCTCCAAGGCGTAGCCAAGGGCCTTTCTTATATCAGCCTTACTGACGCCAAGTTTGGACCCCATCTGTTCTGAGATCTCCACGGCCAAGGTGTCAGGATCATACTTTAGATGAACAACCGGGCTCAAGACAGAAGAGGGATCTATGCCGAGGGCCATACGGACCATGTGGGAATTGCCCTGTACCATAGGGCAACAGAACCCTGTCTCCGATGGCTCGGGAGTGGGAAGGGTAATAATACACGGGATAAAGAGAAAACTCGTCTTTCCCAACAGTTCCTTGATGTGACCGTGGGACACCTTGACCGGATAACAGGTCTCGGCCACCATCGTCTCTATCCCGGCTCTGGATATTTGGGTGTTGGTGGGTGGAGTCAGGACAAGGCGAAATCCCAATCTGTCAAAGAAATGCGCCCACAGAATGCCGGTATCTTGGCCGTAAAGGGCACTTTGCATACCCACCGTAGGACGGCGGTCCACTTCCATCAGGGGCTCCCCTTTGAGTTCGTTGAAAACCCCGGCCAGGTAAGTCTGCCAGAGTTCTTGCCTCAATTCGAAGAAATTTTCCCTCTTGGCCCCACTTTTCCGGGTCAATTCATATCTGCCGCACTCCCCTCCCCAAACACTCCGTCGGCCGTCGAAATCATAGATTTTCAACTTGCACTGGTTATGGCAGTTAGCGTCCGCCCTGCATGTCTTTTCAGTATATTTCATGCGGTCATTTATGGCGCTTTCCACGCCCCTGAAGGTGCTCTCAGTCCAGTGTTTACGTGCCATTTCCTCCTGCACACTGATAGCGGCCCCGTAGGCACCCAGTACCTCGCTATGTTTGGGAACCACAAGCCCGCGACCCAGCACGTTTTCAAAGGCGGCCACCACGCCTTTATTGAGGGAAGGCCCTCCCAGGAACATCACCCTCTCCCCGATCTTTCTCTTTCCCACCACACGGTTGAGATAATTGTACACAATGGCGTAGCAGAGGCCTGCCAGGAGATCATTTCTTTCAACGCCCTTCTGGTGATAGTAGACCAATTCAGACTCAATGAACACGGTGCACCGTTCCGCCAGTTTTACGGGCTGATATGATGACAGGGCGATCTCCTGGAACTCGCCAACAATGTTCACACCGTATTTGTTGGCCAGCTCGTGCAGGAAACTCCCCGTGCCCGCAGCGCAGACATTGTTCATATCAAAGTCAAGGGGAAAGGTGTTAGAAATGTAAATGTATTTGGAGTCCTGGCCACCAATCTCAAAGATGGTGTCAATAGTGTCATCGATCTCTACGGCCCCTCTGGCGTGAGCGGTGATCTCATCAATGATCAGATCAACATTGAGAAAGTCGCCCACCACATTTCTCCCCGAGCCCGTGGTAGCCGTTCCCCTGATCTCGATCTTCTCGCCGATCTCATCCCGTATGATCTTCAACAGATTCTGGGTCACCTCCACAGGCTTTCCCTGGGTGGGCACGTAACCTTTATGGATGATCTCACGTCCCTCATTGATCACGGCATATTTGGTCGTGGTAGAGCCCACGTCCACCCCGAGGTAGACCGGCATCCTCCTGTCACCAAAGGTTATCCTTTCGATCTCCTTATCCTCAGAAAATACGGTCTGTTTCAGCTTCAGTCTGGGGCCGATGCACAGTTCCAATTGATCCGTCTTGCTCTCAAACCTGATGCCGTTCAAATCCGGGCATTCTTCCCTTCCCGACTCAAGGGATTGGAGGGCCACCCCTAACGCACCGATCGAGGTGTTATGATCGAGGACCATCAGCTTGGGAAAATAGCTCTTGAAGGCACGCACCTGGAGTTCGTTCATTGAAAGGCCGCCGATGAAAAGGATCGGCTCCTCCAGTGCACGGTTCGACACAATGGTGCTCATGTAATTCCTGGCGTTCCCTATGTGCAGCCCGTAGATGATGTCTTCCAGTTTCTCACCCTTATTCTGTAGGTGAATCATATCCGACTTGGTAAAGACCGTGCACCGGCAGGCCACATTCGCCGGGTTCCGGCTCTTGAGACCCAGGTCAATGAAGTCAGCAAGGATATGATCGGTCTGATCCTGAGATATGTCCACATCCTTGTCATAGATGGCTGTTGCCAGGCGCTGGGCCTGCTGATCGATAAAGGACCCCGTACCGGATGCACAGGGTCTGCTGTTCGTGTTGAAGTATTCCAGTTCCCAGCCGTCACGGTCATGGCTGATCTGGAAAAGGGCGGTTTCCTGCCCCCCCATGCTGATGATGGTCTTGACATGGGGTTCAATGTGAAGAGCGCCTAAAACATGGCTGATGGTCTCAAACTCATAGAAGCAACTCAGCTTTTCGCTGATCTTATGCCCCTGATTTCCGGTGAATGCGATAGACTTTATTGTCTCCCGGCCCAGTCGATCATAAAGAGCATTGATGAGGTTCCGCACTTCCTCTTCAATCCTGCCCAGATGGCGCTTATAGGGAGATTCATAGATGATCGCCTTATCCTTGTTAATCACCACGCAATTAATACTGACCGAACCGACATCAATCCCAATAACATATTTAGAAGTATGGCGTGGTACTGGGGCCTTTTCTTCCGCTCTCGGAGCGTCATAGCTAATATGCTCAATTGACTTCACCAGTAATGCATCTAGAAAGATCTTGAAGTCAGGGATTTTATCCTTCAAACTAGGCTTATGCCCATAATGTGAGTATATTTGCTCCATCTGTTCGATGTTGTTTGAACCCAAAGCGGTGGCTATCTCTGCAAAAAACCCGGAGTCCAAAAGGACCTTCTCAACAATCTTCTTATCATTTTCAGTGGAGAAAGCGACCTCGGCGTATGCATTCCATACTAGCTGTACTTTTGTTATAGCGCTTCTAAATCTAAACATTTGGCGGTAGATTCTAGAAACCTGCTTTGCATTAACCATTTCCGCCAGTGATAAGGCTCCTGCTATGTCCGTTGTCTCTAAAACTTTTCGACCTAATAACCTTGCTCGAACAAATCCCAAAGCACCTTCGTCTGATATTATCCTTTCAGCTTCTTTAATGCACAAAGCACGTACCCTCTCACTCCGGCTGCTATTAAGACCACATATGGATAATGAGAGAGCGTTGTAAGCCCGGGTGCTTTTCTCAAGAGCTTCTTGAATATCTGAGAGGTCATATTCGCCGTTTTCTAAAACATCAAATTCTGCACCAGAATCAAAGAATAAGTGGATGTCGCTGCTAGAGCATTTCATTATCTTTTCAATATTCTCGGCCAGAAGAGAATACCAATTGCTCTTTTGGATAAAAACTGCTATTCCCAACTGGCCCGAAATATAAGCCTTTTCGATCATGGCTCTTCCCATCTTGTTCCCGTTTTGCTCAAATGTTCTTTGAGTTCTTCTATCAGTGCTTGTATTGCCGGATTATTTTCCACTGCCTGCATTTTTACTGAATCAACAGCTTTATTATTGAACGGGCCATATATATGCACTTCGATGAATCCATCCTTTTGCCTATCACCTGTATTTTTGACTAATAGTGACTGATATTGCTCCTGATCTAATGGGTCTTCAAGTTCAGAAAATATTTTGCACATTGCAAGTTTGTGTCTTTCATCCCATCCTGCCCTATGCCCAGTTGGGATAGGCTTACTTAATCTAATCTCGAGTTTCCTCACAAATTGAAAAGAATTCTCTTCCAGTACACTAGATCTTCTTTCTATCGCAAAATTTGATAATCGCATTGCGAAATTTCCATATGATGTTAGTCCTGAACCATCTAGTGACAATACTCCAAATCGGATCTTATCAGCGTAGCTTCCAAAAAGCAGTGAATCCACTACCCTCCTCTGCCTGTCATATTCTTCTTTTGCCGCTTTACGAACCTCGCCATCCACGAGACCGTAGTAATTGCTATACAGCTGCCTATCATCCATCATGAAGGTATACAAATAGTTGAAAGGTACATTTATAACGGCCACTGATTTCCTGATCTGCTCTTCAATCTTCTCGAATTTTTGAATAAAACCTAGTTCTTCAGCTTCGGATCTTGCTTTTTCGTACCTTTCACTTAGAGAGGACACTTCTTCTTGCCTTTTCGCTATGCGGACATTTGGATATCCAAGGAAATATGCACATACCACGCAGAAATCCTCGGTGAGTTCGCACTCGCATTGGCAATTCGGGCATGTCTCCATCAGTCTAGTCTCCAGGTAAAATACCTCACCGGTAGCTTTTGTCAATTCGTGTAAATTTCAAATCCCTTGATAGAGCGGTCTTCCCAGATTTCGTTTTGAGGTTGAAGCACGGTGAAAAGGACCCAGATGCAGGACTCCTCCCAAAATAACTCATCCTCCATCTCCTACGAGAGGGCTGGTTTCATATCTTATAACTCGCCGTGGGTACCCCAACAACTTCTTACCGTATCTGATCAGTTCACTTTACAAGTCAGAGTCCGCATGTAGGTGGTGATACCCTTGGCTGTATCCGCAGTTTCCCGCTTCGTGCCCGTTTACGGTTCACCATGTCCGAACCTTCCCCGGCTTTGTGTCCGGGTTTTGGTCCTGATGTTTCTTCGAAGGTCCTTGCTGCGATCGGAAATCCATTTCGTTTCAATTCAGCG
>JABMQV010000721.1 GCA_013203065.1 Desulfobacteraceae bacterium
GTCCTATACTCAATACAAACAGGGGGATCAAAACATGCCATTAGTAACTATTAGTGCAGATGAGGGAAGAACAATCGAACAAAAGAGAGGTCTTGTCAAGGACATCACCGAAGCAGTTTGCAAAAATTTTAATGTTAAACCTGAAGCAGTTACTATACAAATTCTGGAAGGGAAAAAGGAAAATCGAGGAAAAGGTGGTAAACTGGCTATTGACTAACGGGGTCTCTGGGTAGCTGATTATCAGCCTTGTACTGGTCTGTACTGGGGTCGGACCAAGCTATCAGATTGATATTCATTGATTATCGTACCAAAAATGGGTGTTTTCAAGCCTTAAAATACCATTTTCAGGGCCAAAATTGTCCCCGTAAGGTGCAGCTGATTCCCGGAGCTGACATGTCTTGAGAGATATGCCAGATATAGCCGGGAATATAGTGTCTGTTAGCTCTTGGCATAGCATTGAACCGTTGCTTTTTCTTAGAAGGCCAATTCTTGCCTCAAAATCGGGGTTCTAAGGGTCAACATACCCCCCAATCAAGAACACTCGTATTCTGATGAGCGGATCTGTTAAACTCTTCAACTATCATTTGGACCCATAACTTTCTTTGAATACGGAAACAAGTCAAGGACACTCTCATCAGGTCAGTACGCAAGGGTCAAGGGCAGAGGGTTACCGGCCTCTGCCCTTTCGGTGTTGAGGAAGTGAAGAGATTAACCAGCCCCCTTCTTATCGCGGTGCTTTCCCTTTTTTCCCTTTCTCTTGAATTGCCTGACCTCCTCTTTGAGTTCCTGAAAGCGGTCAAGACCCAGCAGCTCCCGCACCCTAACAAGGAACCTGAACCTTTCAGTGGCGACTTTATTGCTTGCTTCCTGTAGTTTCTTGAACCGGTCCATACAGACGGCTGCATCAAAGGCGCTGCTGTCAAGGATGTGCTCGATTTCAAGACGCTCTCTTGCCACCTCACCTCGGAGATCAATCATCCCCCGCCGATGTTCCAGATACAGGGTATCCATTTTTTCCTTCTCTTCTTTGGTCAGGGACAACTCTTCCGCAACCCGTGGCATCTTCCACCATTTCCCCGGCGGGATGCCCATTCCCCCCTTACCAAGCTCCGCTCCTTTCGCGTCGAAGCGCGCGTGTGCGGCAGCAGAGATCACCAGTATCCCAAGAACGGCCATGAAAATAAAAAGAATTGATTTTTTCATTTACGACTCCTTTCTGTTCTATGCTCTAGCGGTTAAGTGTAGAAAACCCTGTGAGGAACCGGTCTGTTCCTCCAGAGGAACCACGAATTCCAGGAATTCATCGTCAAGAAAACTGTACGAAGAGGGTGTCATATCCAGATATTGTTCGGATAAGGCCGATTCAACCAGTATTTCCTCAAAGAGACCCATCTGGACCTCTCTTTCTAGGGTCAAATCGGTTTGCATCTGCCTTGATGAGTCCGAAAAGAGGTGCACACTGACTAAAATAGCAACCAGTACAGCTGTCGCAAAACCAGTTCCAAGTATGGGCAGACGGAATCTTTGTGGCCCGGGTTGTTTCACGGGGAGAGCGGGTTTTTTCTTGGGGACGGGGGTGAATGCATCGGCCATTTCCCCCAGGTGTTGCAGTTCCGTCAGGAGCGATGTTTTTCTTTCTCGGCACACCGAACACTTTTTGAGGTGTTTTCGTTTCTCTTCACTCAGATCATTTTCTTCCACAAGGCTGAGAAGAATCTGGTCCTCCTTCAGATGAATGTTCTTGTCTTTCATGGCTCATTTCCTTTCAAAAGCGCCCGGAATTCGGAAGCCTTTTTGAATTTCTTGAGGGCCCTGTACAGATGTGTTTTCACGGTACTTTCGCTCCCTTTCAGTGTTTCCGCGATTTCCTTTATACCCAGCTGATCAAGATACCGCAGCGTGAAGACCTCCCTTTCCATGCGAGGCATCTTTCGGGTCAGCGCGTAAAACCGGTCCCAGAATTCCTTAGCCATAACTTGCCTTGCGGGATTCGGGGTTGTGGCGACAGGTTCCTTTTCTTTCAGTTCGGTTTGACTAACAAAAAAGGAAAGCAGCCTCTTTTTTCGATGGAAGTCCCTGACCCGGTTCACAGCGATCAGGTAGAGCCATCCTCTGAAGCGGGCCGGATCTCTCAACCGGCTGAGCCCCTTTGACATTTTGATGAAAATCTCTTGGGTCAGATCTTCGGCATCCATCCGAGAACCCGTCCGAGAGTAGACCATCCGAAAGATCTCCGGGTAGTGAAGGCTGATCAATTCTTCCAGACATGCCCTGTCACCCGATCTGGCAGCATCAACTAGCGCCGAAACCTTCTGGTCACGACCCTTGCTTAACACTGATTCACGTCCCCGCTCTCCTTCCGGCACCATTTCACTCATCCGCGGTCCTTGCTCATTATGACGAAGATCCTAATGATTTTGTCTACAAAAAAATAGCAGTGCCAAGATTGATTTGAATTTAGCTCCAGATAGGCGACCGGTAAGAAATGCTTTTAAAACACGGAATTATGGACGAAAAATCGTTCCGTTGAATATTTGTCTAAAATTTTGATAAAGTGGACACAGTGTAACAGAGGTGGGCCGTTTTTCAAGTTTCGAACATCTGGGTTCTCAGTAAAGCTGAATGTAACCCCCGTCGAGCCGGTTTATGGCCAACCAACGTTGAGACTGGGGGTCGCGGAGGACGAATAACGGTGAATTATGGGTGACATGACCAAAGGAACAGGTCTCAAAAGCTCGGACATCTCCAGGACACCGTCGTTAAGAAAGACGCGGTTTACGGAATTCCTTGTCAGGGAAAATGCCTTAGGCGATCGCGGTTTTTGTGGATGGGTCTTCTATCCTGGCATGCTGTTCAATGCGCTGGATAAGTGGTGGGGCGATAAGGGAAAACGGGATAAGGCTCATGAGGGTCTGGATTTATGTCTATTCAGAGATCGGCGGGGCAGGATCCAACGCCTTGATGAAAAAACGCGGATTCCGGTACTGTATGGGGGAGTCGTTGTGGGAATAATCAATGACTTCCTTGCAAAGTCGGTGATTATAGAACATGCGCTTGCTGATGGCGATGACGGCAGGTCTTGTGCGATTTATGGTCACACAATCCCACACGGCGATCTTTGTGTTGGAAGGGCCCTAAAGGAAGGGGATATCATTGGAACCTTAGCCGACTCCAGCAAGACAACAGCCAATATCTTTCCTCATTTACACATCTCGCTCGGGTGGACAGCCAGCGTCATCTCGTATGGCAAACTTGATTGGGAGACCATGGGGGCTCCACATAATCTGACGCTGCAGGACCCACTCCATGTTTTTGATTGCCTTTATCATGTCTTGGGATCGGACCAGGTAA
>JABMQV010000722.1 GCA_013203065.1 Desulfobacteraceae bacterium
CAGGTGGGCGGGCCCATGATAGGTCTTACCTTCCTGCTCCACTTTGTATTGGCAGCCCGGAAGGTCCCTTTCCGGGTGGAGCAGCAGTCTACCATCTGGAAGCACAGCCGAATGCTCCGTCATACAGATACCTGGCTGTGGCTTGTGCAGGCAGTCACTGCCATGCTCATACTGATTATGGGTTCCATACATATGTGGACGGTCTTAACCGACCTGCCTATTACCGCGGCCAAGAGTGCAGCGAGGATTCAGGGTGGATTCTGGCTCGTATTCTATCTGATTCTTCTGCCAATGGTGGAACTCCACGTGGGCATAGGTTTTTACCGTATCGCGGTTAAATGGGGTTTGATCAAGCGGAATAGACGAAAAGGCTTCAAGAGGTTTGAAAACATATTGACCGGGATATTTATCCTGATCGGTCTGATTACGATTATCCGGTTCATGACCCTGTCCACTTAGTGCTGAACAGCGATGAGTGAAGAACGGGCAATCATCAATCAACAATCGTCAATCCATAGAGGTGATCTCATTGGACACTGAATTTACGGATCTTTTGTGCATAGGGGCCGGGCTGGCTGGTGAGCGGGTAGCCGTTGAGGCTGCCTCCTGCGGCTTTAAGGCCATCTGCCTGAGCATCGTGCCTCCCAGGCGCTCACACTCATCCGCGGCCCAGGGGGGGATGCAGGCCTCCTTGGGCAATTGTGCCATGGGGGAAGGGGATAATTCGGATATCCATTTTGAAGATACGGTCAAGGGCTCGGACTGGGGGTGTGATCAGGAGGTGGCAAGGCTTTTTGTGGAGACCGCACCAAGGGCTGTACGGGAGATGGCCTTCTGGGGGATTCCATGGAACCGGGTAGTGCCGGGCCAGTCCGCCTTTTTTAAGGGAGGCAAGCAATATGAGAAGGTGGAGCCCAAAGAGAATGAAGGGTTGATCACCGCAAGAGATTTTGGGGGGACAGCCAAGTGGAGGACCTGTTATACCTCTGACGGGACGGGTCATACCCTCCTCTACACCATGGACAACAAGGTGGTGGAAATGGGGGTGGTGGTCCATGACCGTATGGAGGCCCTATCACTTATCCATGACGGGGAGACCTGCACGGGGGTGGTGGCCAGATGCCTCAAGACAGGAAGGTTGAAGGCCTATCTGGCCAAGGCAACCTTGATCGCCACGGGGGGCTATGGAAAGATCTACAAGGAGAGCACCAATGCCGTCATAAATGATGGGAGAGGTGCCATCATTGCCCTTGATAGCCGGGTAGTTCCCCTGGGAAACCTTGAGGCGGTCCAGTTTCACCCCACAGGGATCGTCCCCACCAACATACTGGTGACCGAAGGATGCCGGGGAGATGGCGGCACCCTTCTGGATGTAAACGAGAAGCGCTTTATGCCGGACTATGAGCCAAAAAAGGCGGAACTGGCCTCCAGGGACGTGGTCTCCCGTTGGATGACGCACCATATCCGGGAGGGGTACGGCGTAAAAAGCCCTTATGGCGATCACCTGTGGCTGGATATCCGTCATTTGGGGGAGCGGCATATCAAGACAAAGCTGAGGGAAGTGGAAGAGATCTGCAACAACTTCCTGGGTATCGACCCCATCACCCAGTTGATCCCGGTGAGACCTGCCCAGCATTACAGCATGGGAGGCGTTAGGACCAACAAAGACGGGGCCGCATACGGCCTCAAGGGGCTCTTTTCAGCAGGGGAAGCCGCATGTTGGGATATGCACGGCTTTAACCGGCTCGGGGGAAACTCTTTGGCAGAGACAGTGGTGGCAGGGAAGATCGTGGGCGAGAAGATTTCGGAGTTCTTGAAGGGTTATGATGTCCAGTTTAAGACCGCTTCTGTGAAGGAGGCCTTAGGGAGGGTGCAGGAACGTCTGGAACGGCTGATCTCTGGTAAAGAGGGAGATGAAAGTGCCTTTGAGGTCCGAAACGCCATGCAGGATGAACTCATGGAACGGGTGAGCATTTTCAGAAATGGAAAAGACCTGGAAAAGGCCGTTGAGAACCTGCAGGGCATTTATGAACGTTCCAAAAAGGTGAGGCTTCACTCAAATGGAATTGGCGCCAACCCTGAATTGACCCTTGCCCTCAATATCCAGGGTATGCTGAGGCTGGCCATCTGCGTTGCCTATGGGGCGCTTAAACGCACAGAGAGCCGTGGGTGCCATGCCCGGGAAGACTATGAGGCCAGGAATGACAGGGATTGGCTAAATCGTACCCTGGCCACATGGAAAGAGGGGGACGATCTCCCTACCCTCAACTACGAGCCCGCCTCTGAGGTTGTGGAGCTTCCGCCGGGTGATCGAGGGTATGGGGCCTCCAAGATCATAACCCGCGATGGTGAAACAGCAGGAGCATGAGATGGGAAGACAGTTAACGTTCAATGTATTTCGATACAATCCGGAAGATCCAAACTCTGTCCCCCACACAGACGGGTTTTTTCTTGAAGAGACAGAGAGCATGACGCTTTTTATTGCCCTTAACCGCATAAGGGAAGAGCAGGACCCCTCGCTCCAGTTTGATTTCTGCTGCCGGGCCGGGATCTGCGGGTCTTGTGCCATGGTGATCAACGGAAGACCGGGGCTGGCCTGTAAGACCCTGACCCGAGATCTGCCTCCTGCGATTACCTTAATGCCCCTCCCGGTTTTCAGGTTGATAGGGGACCTCTCCGTGGATACGGGCACCTGGTTTCGATCCATGAACGAGAAGGTGGGGTCATGGATTCATACTGATAAGAACTTTGACCCGGACACCCAAGAAGAGAGGATGGACAATTCCCTCGCCGAAGAAATCTATGAACTGGAGCGGTGTGTGGAGTGCGGCTGTTGTGTGGCCGCATGCGGGACGGCCAACATGCGGGAAGATTTTGTGGGGGCCGTGGCCCTGAATCGTATTGCACGCTTTATGCTTGACCCGAGAGACAGGCGAAGCGAAAGCCAATACTTTGAGGTAATCGGCACGGATGAAGGGGTCTTCGGGTGTATGGGGCTCCTTGCCTGCGAGGACGTTTGCCCCAAAGAGCTCCCCCTCCAGGACCAACTGGGCATCCTGCGTCGAAAGATGGGATGGAGCGCACTTAAGCAGTTTTTGAAAATCAAATAGCAGGATCTTTTTCAGCCTTCAGACGCCTGCCTTTTTAGACACCTCACCCGATCCGCCTGAGATCAAAGGTGTTTTTAATCCTTTGATAAAGAAAAATGGATCGAACATTTCGTAAAGATATCTCAGATCCAAACCGATTTGCCATAACCATGGAACTGGTCCCCGGTGAGCAATCAAGGGGGCGCTCCGTTGAAACGGTGATGGCCATCGCATCCGATGCCCTTGCCGATGGCAGGGTTTCAGCCGTGACCATCACGGATAATCCCGGGGGACACCCTTCTTTGAGCCCGGATGTCCTGGGTGAGGAAATCGTCCGGAAAGGCATGGATGTCATCGTGCATTTTGCCTGCAGGGACGAAAACCGGGTTGGTCTTGAAAGCAGGGCCCTTCAATTGGGGCTTTTGGGCATACGGAATATTCTGGCATTGACAGGGGATTTTTCCGGAAAGGGATTTGCCGGCGAGGGGGCCCCGGTGTTCGATCTGGACTCTGTTACCCTTCTGACCATGCTAAAGATGATGGACGAAGGGACCCTGGCCCCGGAAGATAGGGAAGAGTTCTTTATAGGGTGCACCATCTCCCCCTTTAAGCGGACCGAGGCGGAATGTCTCGGCCAGTATCTGAAACTGCGCAAGAAGGTCCTGGCACAGGCTCGTTTTGCCATCACCCAGGTGGGTTATGATGCCCGGAAATTTCACGAATCCCTGCGCGTACAGCGAGATTGGGACATGGAGATCCCAACCCTGGGATCGGTCTATGTCCTTACACCCGGGGCTGCACGGACAATGGCAGAGGGCAGGATCCCCGGTGTGGTTGTGACCCGGAAATTGCTGGCGCTTGTGGAGAAGGAATGGGAGGACAAAAAAGAGGGACATGCGGCCGCCATTGAACGTTCCGCCCGCCTGGCCGTTATACTCAAAGGCCTGGGGTACGGCGGGGTCCATTTCGGAGGCATACACAAAGGCTTTGAGACATTGTCACATATCCTTGATCGGATGGAGGCCATTGAAGAGGGGTGGCAGGAGTTTCTCCCGGACTTCGATTTTCCACAGGATAACGGCTTCTATTTATACCTCAGGGATCCAAAGACCGGGCTGTGCAGTGAAGAATTGAACCCCGGAAGGAGCCGGTCATCCAATTGGGAGAAGATGCTTTTTCAGTTCTGCCGCGGGATACACCATGCCTTTTTCCGGCACAACGCCCCTTTTGCCTCTCAATACGAGGCGATCTGCTCGTGGCTGGACAAAGGCCGGTTCGGGGAACCCATCATGAAGATTTTGGAAACGATCCCCAAGAAAGTCATGTTTTCTTGCCAGCAATGCGGTGATTGCGGCATCCAACACGCGGGGTTTTTGTGCCCCGAGACCCGGTGCCCGAAACACACCCGCAACGGGCCGTGCGGCGGCAGTAGAGACGGGAAGTGTGAGGTTCATACGGACAGATATTGTATTTGGGTCAGGGCCTATGAGCGGTGGGCCTCAGTCAATCAGGCAGATAAAATGATTGGAGATTTTGCTCCTCCCCGCATGTGGGAGTTGAACCGTACCTCTTCCTGGATGAATTTTCATCTCAGAAAGGACCATCAACGACGCAAATGGCTCCTGATTTAAACATAAGAGGGCTTGACAAAGTTATCATTCATTTTTTGTGATCTTCCAGCAGTTATGAGCTTTCGGCCTTCTTTCAAAATCCGGCGGCAGCGTGGTTCTTGAAAGGTCTTCAATCTGAAATTCCTTTAGGTCGGCAAGGTCCATTTTGAATTTGCGGTAGTTGTTGGAAAACAGAATGATGCCATCCCTTTCCAGCAGCCTTGCAACAAGCCGGATCAATTCCACATGATCCTTTTGCAAGTCAAAAATGTTTCTTGATTTTTTTGAATTTGAGAAGGTAGGAGGGTCAAGGAAAATAAGATCGTACTTCTGCCTTTCGCTCTTCAGCCAGCTCAAACAGTCGTCATGATGAAAAAAATGCCGATTGTAGCTGAAACCGTTCAGCGCCAGATTCCTCTTTGCCCAGTTTAGATAGACTTTAGACGCATCCACCGAAGTTGTCGATTTGGCACCGCCCTTGGCAGCATAAACCGTTGCCGTTCCCGTATAGGCAAAGAGATTCAGGAAACGTTTCCCCCCTGCCAGATCTCTAATCATACTGCGGGTTATCCGGTTGTCCAGAAAAAGACCGGTATCTAAGTAACCGCTGAAATTAACCAGAAATTTGCAACCGCTTTCATCAACCTCGTGGAAGATCTCATCCGATCCGGATTTCATGTACTGGGTTTTGCCTTTTTGACGCCATCGCTTTTTCAGAAAAATATTTTCTGCAGGGGCCTCAAGTACTGTCGGCAGGACGGACAACACATGGTTCAGCCTAGCTTCCGCCTTTTCGGGATCAACCGTGTCCGGCGCCTTGTATTCCTGAACATGGACCCATTTTCCGTAAATATCTATGGCAACGGCATACTCAGGGAGATCCTGATCATAAGCCCTGAAGCAGGTGATGCCTTCCTTTTTAAACCGTTTTTTCAGCTTTTTCAGGTTCTTCCGCAGGCGATTGGCAAACATCTCCACCTCCGGCCCCGGCTTTGCCAATCCGCCTGCAGACTCCGGCCTGAAGATTTTGTGTTCCGTCTCCACAAACCATTCCGGTTCGATTCTGAAATTCAAAAGCTTGCATTCAAGAGCCCCGTTGTACAAGGAGTACTTCTTTTCCGCCCTGAGTCCCATACCTTTTCCCAGGTCGTCATTCCCGGTAAAGAGGCTTGCTCTCCAGCCCTGAAAATGCTCCTTCAAGCGTTTGCCCAGGTTTGCGTACAGCGGTCTTAACTCCCCAATTTCTCCGAGTCGCTCTCCATAGGGCGGATTCAGGACAACCAGTCCCGGAACATCTTTCATCTTGGGGTGTGGAACACAAGCAGCGAGCTCTTTCTTTTCAAAATGGATAAAGCCGCTTAATCCGACTTTTCCCAGGTTGGCAAGCGCGTTTTTAACAGCCCTTGGGTCGGCATCATAACCCACAATGGGTGGAAGTTTCTTCAAGCCCACCGATTCCCTCTTCTCGGCTTTGTCAAGGAGTGTGTCCCAGATTTCCGGTTTATGCCCTTTCCAGTTCAGAAAACCGAAATAGTCCCGCAAAAGACCGGGAGCCGAATCGGCAGCCATTAAGGCCGCCTCGATCGGCAGAGTTCCGGAACCCGTCATCGGGTCGATCAGGCCTCCCCCTCTTTTTGCGATCTCTGGCCAGCCGGAGCGCATCAGAATCGCTGCGGCCAAATTCTCTTTTAAAGGGGCAATCCCAGAGTCTGTTCTGTATCCCCGTTTGTGCAGACTTTCTCCGGAAAGATCCAGGCTGATGGTCGCTTTATCCTTCAGGAGATAGACATCTATCCGGATATCGGGCCTGGTGCGATTCACCGAAGGCCTCTCTCCAAATTGCACGCGAAATTGGTCCACGACAGCATCTTTCACCTTCAAAGCACCGTAATGAGTATGAGTGATTTTGGAGCGGGAAGATTTGAAATCAACGGAAAGGGAACCATCCGAATCAAGATGTTCGCTCCAGGGTATTTTCAGCACCCCCTGGTACAGCTCTTCCGGGGTTTCTGCTCGGAAGCTCGCTATCGGCAAAAGCACTCTGTTTGCGGTCCTCAGCCACAGGCAGGCCCGGTAGCCCATTTCCAGGTCTCCCCGGAAAAAGGCTCCGGATCTTGACTGTTTCACTTCCTTCGCACCAAGGCCTATAAGTTCGTCAACCAGAAGCGATTCAACACCTTTTGGCGCAACAGCAAAAAACGTAATCAGATTATTCATGATTTCCACACAACATGAAGGGTCAAAAATATCAGAGACAACCTTCGTTCTCAGAGGAATCAGCTCCCACCAGTAGAACTGGTGGTATGAGAAAGGCCCCTAAAAGGGGCCATAATCTTTTGGGCTTTAGAATAGAGTCACAGGACTAACTATGATTTAAATACTATTAAGGAGTAACTTGAGTCAATTTAATTCAGGAAACGGCCCTCACCCTGGCCCCTGCTGATGCTATCATTGTCCAAAACAGACTTAAACGGAAATGGGTTAAAGAAAACCCTAACCGGTCACGGGGTCAGAGTTCAACGCATAGAACCTTCAAAGTCTAGAGGAAAGTTGACAAAGGCTTAG
>JABMQV010000723.1 GCA_013203065.1 Desulfobacteraceae bacterium
ATTGTGTGTATCAAACAGGTACCGGATGTAACAGAAGTAAAATGGGATCCTGAAACAGGGTCGTTGATCAGAAAAGGGATCCCCAGCATCATCAATCCCAATGACAAGAACGCCATCGAGGCGGCCCTCCGGTTGAGGGAACGGCATGGGGGCGAGGTAACGGTTCTTTCCATGGGCCCGTCCCAGGTCGAGGAGGCGTTGAGAGAGGCCTTGGGCATGGGGGCTGACAGGGCCATACAACTGAGTGATAGACGGTTTGCCGGATCTGATACTTGGGCAACCGCCTACACACTGGGTCTGGCCGTGAAGAAGATCGGGCAGTACGACCTCATCATATGCGGAACAGAGGCAGTTGACGGCATGACCGCCCAGGTAGGTCCACAGCTTTCCGAATACCTGGATATCCCTCAATTGACCTATGCCACCCATATCGAGATCATTGACAAAAAGGTACGGGTCAAGCAGAAACTGGGGGATTATGACAGGCTATTGGAGGCGCCTTTGCCCGCCTTGATAACCATCGAAAGGGAGGCCTTTCGGCCGCGGATCGCTCCCATGGATACCATCCTTGAGGCCTACGGTAAGGAGATCCCCGTGTGGAAACCGGAGGATTTGAACGGTGAAGAGGATCACTTCGGCCTCAAAGGGTCGCCTACAAGACTGAGAAAGGTCTATACGCCCAAGCTCCTAAAGGGAAAGGTGGAAATGCTTGAAGGGGGGCCCGAGGAAGTGGCCGGTAAATTGATCGGGAAGCTAAGAGAGAAGTATATTATCTGAGGAAGTGTGTGATGGCATCAAAGATTGATATAGATGAGTACCGCGGGGTGTGGGTCTTTGTGGAACAAACAGACGGGCAACCCGCAAGGGTATCCTTGGAACTGCTGGGTAGGGGTCGTGAACTGGCCGACAAGCTGGAGGTTGAGCTTACGGCCTTTTTACTCGGTGAATCCGTACAAGAGACAGGGCAGGAACTCATCTCTTATGGCGCCGATGAGGTTATCTTGGCGGATCATGCCCTTTTGAGGGATTACCGGACAGAGCTTTATACGAATATCATTTCAAGGGAGGTAAAGGTCAGAAGGCCGGAGGTGCTGATTGTCGGCGCCTCCCCCATTGGAAGGGATCTGGCGCCGAGGTTGTCTTTCAGGCTAAATGCCGGGTGTACCGCCGATTGCACGGGTCTAGACATCGATGAGGAAAGCAGATTGTTTGTCTCCACCCGGCCTGCCTTTGGCGGCAATGTGATGGCAACCATTATCTGCCCTGAAAACAGGCCACAGATGTCCACGGTTCGGCCCGGTGTGATGGTGTTGCCAGAGAAGGATGAGAAAAAAGAGGGTCGGACAATCAATCTTGATCTCCACTTTGAGGAAGAAGAGATAAAGGTGAAGATCCTTGAGAACGTTAAGGCCGCCGGAGAGGGAGTAAATATTGAGGAGGCGGATAGGGTTGTGGCCATAGGAATGGGTGCGGAGGATGAGGAAACCTGTGACATGATAAGGGATCTGGCCCAATTGCTGGACGCAGAGGTGGGAGCAACCCGGTTTGCAATGGAAGCCGGTTGGGTTTCTCATGACCATCAGATAGGTCAGACCGGGAAGACTGTCAGACCCGATCTTTATATCGGATGTGGCATATCCGGGGCGGTCCAACATACGGCTGGCATGAGCGGATCAAAAATGATTGTTGCCATCAACAAGGATCCCAATGCCGAGATCTTCAAGATCGCCGATTACGGTATTGTTGGTGATGTGAAAGAGGTGGTCCCGGCAATAATTTCCGAACTAAAGGGTTTAATGACTTGAGGACAGCATGGGGAAGCGGAGGCTCGGCTTCGCTTTATTCGGGCTTGTCAAGCTAGGAGTGACCCTGGCAGAAGAAGTGGAATGAAATGATGTTTTCTATTGATGATACATCCAAAAAGATAATTGCTACCATCCAAAACGGAGAAATAATCGAAAAGTTTGAATGTGCCGTTTCCGCTTGTGAGAATCCTGTTTGCACGTGCAGAAACGTATATTTAGACCTTTCGCCGCTACAAACTGAAAACAAAAATGATGGGCAGTTGCCTTCTCGTCGAGTAGAAGTTGATTTTGCAAAAAGAACCTTGAGACATGGAGACCAAAAGAACATTCCAAGAGGAGATTTGGAATTTGCTGAATTATTTCTATCGGAATTAGATGAAAGAGATTTTGAATTCCTTTACAAAAGGCATTTTGAATTCAAGAATAGGATTTCCGAAGAAGCCGATCTCGACTCCATAGAAGCCTATTTTGAATATCATGAAGTTGAAAAAAACGGATTAATGTCAGCGTACAATGATGTCCTCCCATACGGCGACCAAATGCTCGTCACAATAGATGGCACTGAATCTATGATTTTGGATCAATATTGTCTTTTACCCAAATG
>JABMQV010000085.1 GCA_013203065.1 Desulfobacteraceae bacterium
TCCGCATTGGCCGGATTAGGTGTCAAGAAGGTGGGCCACGCCGGGACACTTGATCCGTTTGCAACGGGGTTGCTCATTATCCTCTCGGGCCAGGGGACCAAGCTTTCCCCCTTTATCATGTCTGAGAGCAAAATCTACCTTGCGACCATCAGGCTGGGCATTGAAACGGACACAATGGATCCTACAGGGCAGGTGATCCGCACCTCTTCGGTGCCGGTCCTGAACCCTCAACAGATCCAGGAGAAGGCCAACGGCCTTGTGGGACGAAGAGAACAGGTTCCGCCACGCTATTCAGCCGTCAAATACAAGGGGAAAAGGGCATACAAGCTGGCGCGGAAAGGAATTGAATTTGATCTCAAAAGCAGGAAGATCACTGTGCACTCCATATCAGTTCTTTCCGTCGACCTCCCGCATGTCACCATGGAGGTAAGATGTTCCGGTGGGACCTATGTGAGGAGCCTTGCGGCAGAACTGGGCGGGATCCTTGGATCCGGTGCCCATCTCAAATCCCTCAGGAGATTGGGAAGCGGTTCTTTTGAAGTACGAAATGCACTGAATTCGAAAGAGATTTCAGCAAGCGTTGGCGGGCACCCCCTTGGGGATAGGATTATCCCCCTTAGCGCGGCCCTTCCCAACATGATGGAATTTGAGGTGGAGAGGGATCTTGCAGAGAAGGTTAGGCATGGCTATCAGCCTGCCTGGGAGGAACTCAAGGAGGTCTCGGATTTTGACGGCAGCAAAGGAAGCGGGGATGGCCGTCTTAAGTTTGTTAAGGATGGTGAACTGTTGGCCATCGTAAACATTGAACATGGCAAAGGGTCCGACCATCCAATCCCAAGATTGGAAAGAGTGTTTTTGTAATCTTTTTTGGCCTTAACGAATAATCCATAGGAGGTATCAGAAGTGGTTTTGACGCCAGAAACTAAGAGAGAGATTGTTGATCGTTTCAGTCAACATGAGAGGGACACGGGTTCACCCGAGGTTCAGATTGCCCTCTTTAGCAACAGAATCAAGTACCTTACCGACCATTTCAAGGTGCACAAGAAAGACCATCATTCGCGTAGGGGTCTATTGAAATTAGTTGGTAAGAGGAGAAGGCTCCTTAATTATTTGAAGAAGAAGGATGTGGAGAAATACAGGGGCGTTATCAAGGAACTCGGCATTCGAAAGTAGGAGAGTGAACAAATTTGTGACTGAGAGGAACAAACGCTATCAATCTTTTCAAGAGAAGACAGCCATCAGTCTACCGAAAACCCAGTAACACTGAAAGGAAAAGTGAAAAATGATAAAGAACAGTTCAATCGAGATTAACGGTCAGACCTTGAGCGTGGAGACGGGTCGCATCGCAAGACAGACAAGCGGATCTGTCGTCGTGACTCTAGGTGAAACAGTCGTGCTTGTAACCGCTGTATCCACAGATGAGGTTCGCGAAGGGATCGATTTTCTCCCCCTGACCGTGGAATATCAGGAGATGTCCTATGCGGGGGGACAAATTCCCGGGAATTTTTTCCGCAGGGATATGGGCCGGCCCGGCGAGAGAGAGACTTTGACCTCTCGCCTGATAGACAGACCGCTCAGACCCCTCTTCCCTGAAAATTACCGCTTCGAGACCCAGGTGATTGCCAGTGTGCTCTCAACAGACAAGGAAAATGAGGCAGATGTGTTGGCCATGTTGGGTGCCTCAATGGCATTGGAAATTTCCGATATCCCTTTTAATGGGCCTATTGCCGGGATCCGCGTGGGAAGAGTGGAGGGCAAGCTGGTAGCCAACCCCACGATCAGCCAACAGGCTGAAAGTGATGTCAATCTAATTGTGGCCGGTGGCCGGTCAGGAATCGTTATGGTTGAAGGCGGCGGCCTTTTTGTCCCCGAATCGGACATGATCGAAGCGATTTTTTATGGGTACGAGGCCATACAGCCCATGCTCCAAATGCAGGAGGAGTTCAGGAGGGAGATTGGAAAACCAAAAAGGGCTTTTCAGCCGGATTCGGCCGATGAAGCGCTTTATAAAAAAATCGCAGATACGGGAACCCTCCTGTTGAAAGAATCTATTTCCACACCGGATAAGTTAGAACGACAACTGAAGGTGAAAGAGGCCAAACGCTCTATCCTTGAGTCCATCTCCGAGTCCCACGAAGAGGGGAAATCTGAAATCGTTGAGGCCTTGGATGCTTTGGAAAAGAAGATAATCCGCGAGATGATCCTGGATGAAGGGAAGAGGATCGACGGACGTTCATTCAAGGAAGTAAGGCCCATAGAATGTATGGTGGGTGTCCTCCCCCGTGTTCACGGCTCCGCCCTTTTTACGCGAGGGGAGACCCAGGCAATGGTCATGACTACCCTGGGGACTGAGCGGGACGAACAGAGGATGGAATCCATTTATGGAAATCATTTCAGATCCTTTATATTTCATTATAATTTTCCACCCTACAGCGTGGGCGAAGCAAAAAGGCTGAGCGGCCCGGGCCGGAGGGAGATAGGCCACGGAGCGCTTGCGCGACGGGCACTCGCCCCCTTGCTGCCCGACAAGGAGGATTTTCAATATTGTATCCGAGTGGTCTCAGAGATCCTTGAATCCAATGGTTCTTCCTCCATGGCCAGTGTTTGTGGCGGATGCCTCTCGCTTATGGATGCGGGTGTTCCAATCCAGGAACCCGTGGCCGGGGTGGCAATGGGTCTCGTCTCCGATGGAAACAAGGTGGTCGTGCTTACCGATATTATTGGTGATGAAGACCATTTCGGTGATATGGATTTCAAGGTAGCAGGTACGCGTGACGGGATTACCGCCCTTCAGATGGATATCAAAATCGACGGGATTACAAGGGAGATAATGCAAGAGGCCCTTGAACAGGCCAGGGAAGGGCGGCTTTTCATACTGGATCAGATGATAAAGGCAATAGCCAAACCGCGGAGCCATGTATCCGAATTTGCACCGGTTATCACCAGGATTCAGATCAAACCTGAAAAGGTCAGGGTCCTGATTGGCCCGGGAGGCAAGACTATCAGAGAGATTTCAAACGGCACCGGCGCAAGGATAGACGTGGATGACGAAGGAGTCGTCACGATCTCTTCCCCGGACAAGGAATCTACCGACGCTGCCGTGAGGAAGATTGGAGAAATAAGCCAGGAGGCCGAGGTAGACAAGCTTTACCTGGGGAAGGTCGTCAAGATCATGGATTTTGGGGCCTTTGTGGAAATCTTTCCCGGAACAGACGGTCTTGTCCACATATCGCAGTTGGACAAGGAAAGAGTAAACAAGGTTACGGACGTGCTCAACGAGGGAGATGAAGTCCTTGTGAAGGTCTTGGAGGTAGACGAGCGCGGAAAAATTCGTCTCTCGCGCAAGGCCGCACTTGGTGAAAGCCTGGACAATGTATCGTAAGACAGTTCTGGATAACGGTGTAAGGATCCTATCGGAGCGATTGGAACATCTGAGATCCGTTTCCCTGGGTATCTGGGTGAACAGGGGCTCCCGTGACGAAGAGGGTCCGGAAAACGGGATTTCCCATTTTATAGAGCATATGAGTTTCAAGGGAACCCGGAACCGCACGAGCCTCCAAATCGCCAAGGAACTTGATGCCATCGGCGGTCTTTCCAATGCATTCACAGGAAAAGAGAATACCTGTTTTCACGGCAGGGTCCTTGGCAAACATTTCATGCTCTTATCGGATATTCTCTCTGATATTTTCTTGAATCCCACCTTTGATCTCGATGACTTGGAGCGCGAAAGGCAGGTAATCTTCCAGGAAATCAACATGATGGAGGATAGTCCTGATGATAACATACATGTCCTTTTTAACCACTTTTTCTGGCCGGATCACCCCATCGGTATGTCAGTCCTGGGTACGGGGCAGACGGTCTCTACCATTGGGAAGGAAACCATCCTCAGATATGTGAGAAAATTCTACTCTCCCAGGGAAATCCTTGTGGCGGCTGCAGGAAATGTGGACCATGAGTCCATGGTGGCCTATCTTAAGCCTCTCTTTGAGCCCGCCTCAAGTGAAGATGGCTCAACCCCGGGAAGGAGTGCACCCCAATCAAACGCGGGCGTTTTCGTTCACTTTAAGGACCTGGAACAGGTCCATATCTGCCTTGGAGGGGAAGCACCCTCCCAGGCCAGCAACAGGCGGTTTGCAGCCTCCATCTTGAGCACCATTCTGGGGGGGAACATGAGTTCTCGCCTGTTTCAGGAAATCAGAGAGAACAGGGGCCTGGCATATTCTATTTATTCTTTTCAGTCTGCCTATGTTGATGCGGGCCTTCTTGGCGTCTACGTGGCAACGGACCACCGAAACGTCAATCCTTCACTTGAAACGATCCAGCGAGAGGTCATGAAGATCCGCAACGGGGATATATCCGAATCGGACCTGGCCGCTGCCAAAGAACATCTGATAGGCGGCATCTATCTGGCCTCCGAGAGCGCTGATAACCGGATGATGCGCATCGCGAAAAATGAATTTGTATTTGAGAAATATGTGAGCCACGAGGAACTGGTCTCAAACCTGGAGCAAGTAACCGTTGACGAAGTGGTTGGGATCGCCCAGGACGTATTTAGGAGTGGGAGGGTTTCCCTCGCCACCCTTGGCCCCATGAGGGAAGAACACCTTGATAAGGGGTGCCTCCAGTTCAATTAGGGCTTTGCGCATGCCCTTAGCCCTTGAAAATCCGCATCTGCTCAAAAAACGTCTTAAAAAAATTTGCTGACCCGCTGCCTATCAACCAGGTGGATCGTTGAAAAAAATACCCGTCAAGTTTAAAAGGCTCAGAGAGGACAAAGAACTCCTCTTGCCCACCTACGAGTCTGAGGGCTCTTCAGGGATGGATATAAGGGCCGATGTCAAGGAACCTGTCCTACTAAGACCCGGTGAAATAAAGCTTATTCCAACCGGGCTGGCTGTTTCGGTTCCCCTTGGATATGAGGCCCAGATTCGCCCGCGAAGCGGGCTGGCCCTTCGTCATGGTATTGGGTTGGTAAATTCGCCTGGAACCATCGACTCCGATTACAGAGGTGAGATTGGGATTATCGTAATCAATTGGGGGTCCGAACCGTACATGATCAGGAAAGGCGACAGAGTAGCCCAGTTAGTCCTATCCAGGATCTATCAGGCCGTTCCCCTGGAAGTGGAAAAACTTGATGACACCTCCAGGGGAGACGGCGGCTTCGGCCATACAGGGATTGCCTGAGAGGTCTCATGAGATTTTCCATCTTGGCATCGGGTAGCAGTGGAAATACCTGTTACATTGAAACCGGGAAGGCAAGCGTGCTGATAGATGCCGGGTTGAGCGGCCGAGAGACAGAACGCCGACTTGGTCTGCTGGGAGTGAGTGCCAGGAACCTCGACGCCCTCATTATCACCCACGAGCATTCTGACCACATAAAGGGCGCCGGGCCTTTGGCCCGGCGATTTGATCTGCCCCTTTATATCAACCGCAAGACTCTGGAAAGAGGTCAGAGGACTATGGGTAACCTGCCCAAACCGGTCATCGTTCGGACCGGCCAAACCCTGACTATCAGGGACCTCACCGTGGAGACCTTCACCAAGTGCCATGACGCTGCCGACCCCATTGGACTTATCCTTTCTTTCGATGGAACAAGAATGGGTCTGATCACGGATCTGGGACGTAGCACAAGGCTTGTGGTGGACCGTCTGAGAGAATGCAACGCCCTCATTGTGGAATTTAACCATGACCAGGAGATGTTGGAAGAGGGGCCTTACCCGCTGGATCTGAAGAGAAGGATCAAGGGGCCTGATGGGCATCTGTCAAATAAACAGGCAGGGGACCTGGTGCGTAAAATATGTCATGACAACCTGAATTACCTGGTTCTCGCTCACCTCAGCAAGACCAATAACAACCCTACGAAGGCCCATAAAGAGGCAAAAGAGGCCCTTGGCGAATCCGGGATTACCCGGGCCAGCATCTTGATCAGTGAGCAGGATACTCCCTCACCCTTGATACAACTATAGGGCCCCGTGGAGAACGGTCAAAATACCAGAAAAAGGCGGCGAAAGCGGGAATATCTCTGCAGTTGCTGCGGCAGGGAACGGCCTTTTTGTTGGCGCTGCACATGCAATTTTCAGATCTGCAATGGTTGCATGGAGGAAAATCTGTGGGGTTTCACCTGCAGCGGGGTTAACTGGCAATGCCCTGATTGCGGTGCCTTGAGGCCATTCTGAACCCAAAGACATCAACCGTATCTTATGAAGCAATCTCATATGAAAAAAGCCTCTAGAATAAGGTGCTTCCCCTTGTTTGTGTTGTTCCTCCTCTTGTTATCCACCCCGGCCGCTGCCGGAGAGACGGTGACCATTGTCTATCAAAATGACCTTCACGGATGGATCTTTCCCTCCTCCACTCGGGTGGGCATGGACGGGATGGCCCGGATCCTTAAGCCGTTGTTCCAAAGAGAACCCAGTTCTTTTTATGCCGTCTCTGGTGACCTTTTTACCGGACCCTTTCTGCCACAAAAGATGAAGGGCATGGCGGAGTTATCCATTTGGAATCATTTTTTTAAACAGTTGGACGGTCAAGGGTTTGGAAGAAGGATTCTCCTTTCAGCGGGGAATCACGAATTCGACTATGGGGTCCCGGACCCGAGTTCTTTTTCTTCAGGGCTCCTCTGTGCCAACCTTGTCACCCGGGATAACCAACCCTATTATGTTGCCTCCAGGACCGTACAGACCCAAGAGGGATTAAAGGTGGGTTTTGTGGGCCTGATTACGGAAAAGAGACCACGTCTCCTCCGGACCCTTTCAGGGAAGAAGCTGAAGGTGATCCCCAAACTAACTGCAATAAGACGCCTCCTGCCGAAAATGGGGAAACTGGACCTCACCATCCTTTTGATCCACGACAACTTGTCCAACATCATCCAACTGGCATACAATTTGCCATCCCAGCTGGGTGTGGATATGATCCTGTCCGGGCATAACCATGTCGTCCTTGAACAACCCCTGTCAGTAAATGGTATCCATATCTTCCAGGCGGGGGCCATGAATAAATTTTACGGCCAGGTGGATCTCCTTGTGGGTGGGGGCAGGATATTATCTCTTGAAAACCGGATCAAAGCCCTGACGCCCACCCCTTTGGAACACGCAGCCATGCGGGTAAAGGAAAAAGTAGATCAAATGAATGGTAAGACCGTGGCTATTCTAAAGCAGTCCCTGCTGGGTGTCTACTTACGTAATCAGGAAAACAGCCTTGGCGATTTTGTTACCGATGCCTTCAGATGGGCAACCAAGACCGATTTGGCCATGACCAACAACGGTTCCCTGAGGATGGATTGCCAGGTCTATCCCGATGAATCCTTTGAGCTAAGAGAAGGTCATTTGAGGAGCATTTCCCCCTTCCAGAACCACCTGGTCGTGGGGAGATTGACGGGGGCACAGATCACCAAGATCCTGGAAGGTGATGCCGTGGATTTTTATAATCAGGTCTCCGGTCTCACTTACAAGATGGATCTCCGGCGACCAGAGGGCAAACGAGTGGTTGAGGCCAAGGTCGGGGGTGTCCCCATCTCCCCGGATCGGATCTATACCCTCACCCATAATTCTTATTGCACCCTTCCCGAAAACATGGAAAGATATCTCCACTTGGAACCCGGTTCAGTTCGATGGAAAAAAACAGATCTATTGGACTATAAGGTGTTGATAGACTACGCCCGCCACCTGGGAGTCATAGATTATCCGAGCCAGGGGCAGAATAGAATCGTAATCGTGAAATAGACCGGAAGTTTCATCCGCTTCCAAGCCAAGCCGTCCGGTTTCAGGTGTTGTAAACAGTTGCGAGAAATGGGATGAAAGGAGGAAGACGCATGGAACAGGATATCCTAGATACCTATTTCTACGCCCTTGTCAGGGTGATTGATGATGTCTATCAGGATGAAGATCTCCAAAATGTCCTCTATTTCATCGTTTCCCTCGCCACAGACCTCACCGGGGCCAAAGGGAGCACCATCAGGGTGCTTGAACATGGCAGTTTTGATCTCCAGTTGATCTCCAGCTATGGCCTGAGTAAGGCATACCTGGACTCAGGGGCCATAGACCATGGCAGGAGCATCACCGAGATCATGCAGGGCGATACCATAATTATTAATGACTTTGAGAACGATTCTCGAATCCAGGACCTTGAGGCCGCCAAGAAGGAAGGGGTATCATCGGTCATAGGTATCCCCTTTACAGTGAACGAGACCACCTACAGTATTCTGAGGGTCTATTTTTCCTCCCAGAAGGTCCCGACACAGGAGGAGATGGAGGTCCTGTACAGCCTTGGCAAGTTGAGCTGCCTGGCCATTGACCGTGCGGTTATGGGTGAATCCCGGGAGGGCGAGCCCGGGAATAAGAAGAGCTGAACAGATCGGCTCAACGCTGCCATGATACGACCCATCCCCGGAATCAAACATCGGACCCTTGATGATCCCCACCTCCATGTGGCCCTCTATCAACCGGAAATTCCCGCAAACACCGGCAATATTGCCCGTCTGTGTGGCGCTGCCGAACTGGCGCTGCACTTGATCCACCCCCTTGGTTTCGGGGTGGACGACAAACACCTCAAGAGGGCGGGGCTGGACTACTGGCATGAGGTCGATGTCCGGCACCATCCAAGTTTCGAGGCGTTTTTGGAAGAGATGAATGGAAACGGGGGGCTGGTCGTCTTCAGTCGCCATGCCTCCATGGCCTATACCAAAGCGGAAATAAACCGAGGCGACTATCTCCTGTTCGGTCAAGAGACCCTGGGACTTCCGCGGCACATCAGAGAAAAATATCCCTGTTTTGCCATCCCCATCTGGGGGAATGTCCGGAGCCTGAACCTCTCAACTTCTGTGGGGATCGTGGCCTATCATTACCTCCACAAATTGGGAAGGTTCTAACGGACCTCTCTCCTCCGTTCCAGATCTTTTCTCGTTGTTATGATCCCCGGAAATTTATCAAATGGAAAGGGAGTAAACACACAAAGTGGCCAACCAGAGCATTCGGATCAAAGGTGCCAGGCAAAACAATCTCAAGGACCTGAATCTTGAAATCCCCCTGAATCACATCACCGTGATTACGGGGGTAAGCGGATCGGGAAAATCTTCTCTGGCTTTTGATACCCTCTACGCAGAGGGCCAACGCCGGTACGTGGAAACCTTCTCACCCTATGCCCGCCAGTTCATGGAGCGAATGGACCGGCCCCTCGTGGACAGAATCGAGGGTATCCCACCGGCCATCGCCATTGATCAGAAGGATCCCGTCCGAACCTCCCGCTCCACTGTGGGCACCATGACCGAAATTACCGATTATGTGAAACTGCTCTATGCCCGGCTGGGCCAGCTCCACTGCGGCGGCTGCGGCAGACCCGTAATACCCGATAACCCCGAACGTGTGTGGAGTGTCTTGAAGGACCTGCCCGAGGGCTCCAAGGCAGTGATTACCTTCCCTTTTCCCGTCAACGGGACCCCGACCCGTCAGGTCCTGATCGAATTGGGCCGGATGGGCTTCACCCGCCACCTCTCGGAAGGGCAGGTCATTCCCTTGGAGAAATGGGATTCCGGCAGCCGGCTTAGTGTGCTGCATGTGGTGATGGACCGCGTGCTCATAAGAAAACGGGCTCGGAACCGCATTGCGGATTCCCTGGAGCAGGCCTTCGATTTTGGCAGGGGGAAAGCGGATGTGTGGTTCGGTCATGACCAGCATCTATCCTTTAGCAGTTCTCTCGAATGTACCCACTGCCACATTACCTATTCAGGGCCCTCGCCCAATCTTTTTTCATTTAACAGCCCCGTGGGCGCGTGTGAGGCCTGCAGAGGCTTTGGCCGAATCATCGATCTTGATTTAGACCTGGTCATCCCGGACCCTAAGCTCTCAATAGATGAAGGTGCCATCAGACCCTGGGGAGAAAGGTCAAAGCAGCGCATGGAATTCCGGGATCTCACGGCCTTTTGTAAACGCAGGAAGATACCCACCGACAGACCCTTTCAGGGCCTCACAAAGGCCCAGAAAAGCGCCATTATCGAAGGAACCTCCAGCTTCTACGGGATCCGGGGGTTTTTCAGGTGGCTGGAGAGAAAGACCTACAAAATGCATGTACGGGTTTTTCTCTCCCGGTATCGCAGCTATAAATTGTGCCCGGAGTGCAAAGGGACACGATTTAAGAAGGAGGCCTTGCTGTATCGAGTGGGAGGGCTGAATATCGGTGAGGTCTACGGGCTAAGTGTTGCGGAGGCCCATAGCTTCTTTGAGACGCTGGGAGCCCCAAAAAGGGATGAAGCCACCCAACTGCTGCTGGATGAGGTCCGGTGCCGCCTCACCTACCTCAAGGATGTTGGTCTGGAGTACCTTACGCTTGACAGACAGTCCCGAACACTATCCGGAGGGGAAGTGCAGCGTGTTGCGCTTGGGTCGGCTCTCGGTTCATCACTGGCAAACACGCTTTATGTTCTGGATGAGCCAAGCATCGGCCTTCATCCCCGTGACAACCATCGCCTTACCCGAATCCTTCGGGGACTCAAGGATCGCCAGAACACCGTGGTTGTGGTTGAACACGACCCCGAAATCATCCGTCAAAGCGATTTTGTCCTGGATCTGGGCCCGCGGGCAGGTGTTCAAGGCGGGCGGGTGATGTATTTTGGACCCACTGCAGATATACACGGATCCCTTACCGGTGATTACCTCAAGGGTACGCGAAAAATTCCCCTCCCCAAGAAACGGAGGACCCCCGGCAAGGGAAAATGGCTGGTCATCAAGGGGGCTTCGGCCCGCAATCTCAAAGCGATTGATGTCCACATCCCCCTCGGACTCTTTGTGTGTCTGACAGGGGTATCGGGTTCGGGCAAATCTTCCCTGGCCGATGAGATACTTTATAAGGCAATCAAATGGAAAAAAGGGGAACAACAGGGACGCCCCGGGGATCACAAAAGTATCAAAGGCGCGGAAAAGATAGCCGACGCAGTATTGGTTGACCAGAGGCCCATAGGGCGAAGCCCCAGGGCCAATCCCTTGACCTACACCAAGGGCATGGACCCTGTCCGCAGTCTCCTGGCCAGGACACCCGAGGCCTGCGAGAAAGGGTTTGGAACCACGCATTTTTCTTTTAACACAAAACCGGGCCGCTGCAGGACCTGCCGGGGCCAAGGATTTGAAAAAGTGGAGATGCAGTTTCTTTCGGATGTCTTTATCACTTGCCCGGATTGCAGTGGAAAACGTTTTGAAATGGATGTCCTGGGGGTCAGATATCGGGGCAAAAACATCCATGATATATTCTCCATGACAGTTGACCAGGCCCTGGTCTTTTTTGAGGATCAGCCCAGGATAAAGGCGGCCCTTGACCCCATGGACAAGGTGGGGCTTGGTTACATCACGCTCGGCCAGCCCATAAATACCCTTTCAGGAGGTGAGGCCCAGCGTCTCAAGCTTTCACGGTATCTGAAGGGTGATGACCGATCCCCCCGGCTCTTTATCTTTGATGAGCCCACCACGGGTCTCCATTTTCACGATATCCAAAAACTTCTGACCGCTCTCCAGGGGCTTGTGGCCAAGGGTCACACGGTCCTTGTCATCGAGCACAATATGGAGGTGGTCAAGGTCTCGGACTGGATCATAGACCTGGGTCCTGAAGGCGGGGGTGGTGGCGGTGAGATCGTGGCCGAGGGCCCGCCTGAGGAGGTGGCAACTCACAGACGATCACACACCGGCCGGTTTTTGAAGATCTATATGGCCGGTCAGGGCCGGCTTGAAACGAGCCCGCCTTCAAGCCTGACGATCGCTGAACCGCCAGCCCCATCAGCGGAGGTCATTTCTGTAAGAGGGGCAAAGGAACACAACCTGCGGGATGTGAGCCTCTCCATCCCCCGGAATCAACTGGTGGTGTTTACAGGTGTTTCCGGTTCGGGAAAGTCCAGTTTGGCATTTGATATCCTGTTTGCAGAGGGTCAGCGGCGTTATCTGGAAAGCCTTGCGCCCTTTGCCCGGCAATATATAGACGTTCTTGAGCGGCCCGAGGTTGATGTGGTGTCCGGGCTCCCGCCCACTGTGGCCATCGAACAGCGGGTCAGCCATGCCAGCCGCCGCTCCACCGTGGCCACCCTCACCGAGGTATATCAGTTTTTGAGACTGCTCTTCAGCAAGGTTGGCATACAACACTGCCCTGGGTGTGAACGCAGGCTCACGGCCCAGGGCCCTGAGGCGGTGATCGGTCAAATTCGTTCCCGTTATCGCAAACAGCGGGTTACAATCCTTTCACCCAAGGTCTCGGGGCGCAAAGGGTTTCACAAGGATGTCCTGTCCAGGGCCTTTTCAAAGGGTTATAAAAAGGCGCGTATCGATGGTGTCCTCACACCCCTCAAAAAGGATATGTCGCTGAGCCGTTACCACGAGCACACCATTGCATTGGTGGTGGGCCACCTCCCCGCGAAGGACCTGCCCCGGGTTGTGTCCACGGCACTGGAAGAAGGCGAGGGGACCCTCCTGGTGCTCACAAGCAAAGGAAACGAAGAGATCTTTAGTCTCTCAGGTCTGTGCCCTGATTGCGGGTTGGGTGTTCCATCTCTTGACCCGCGGCTTTTTTCCTTTAACAGTCCTCATGGATTCTGTCCCGGGTGCCAGGGGCTGGGTGTTGTTGAGAATGAGGGATCAGCCGACCCGGATGTGTGCCCCCGTTGCAACGGCAGCCGA
>JABMQV010000724.1 GCA_013203065.1 Desulfobacteraceae bacterium
GGCCAAAACCGTAACCATCTTGCCCGAAAGCGCTTCCTGCAGCCATTAATACGAAAATGCCAATAAAGGTCAATGTTTTTTTCATGAGTTTTCTCCTTTCTTAGTGGTTTTAATTCGTTAATAATGTGACTTCCAGATTCCGTTTATGTGGTCCTTGTTTCATTAGACGTCGGCTATCTCAAAATCTTATAAAAAAATTTTAAGAGCTCATGAAATGCCCGAATTTCGACCCCGTCCGAAAGGGAATGACTTTCAAACTGTCGACGTCTCTGGCCTTGGGGTAATTCAGATGTGTGAGAAAAGTGAGAGATGAAGGGCTGGTTTTATTGGATGTTCTGACCGGCAGAAGGCTTTCCCGGGTCCCCCACCATAACAAAACCTCCCCAACACAAGGGGTATGGATACCCGTAGCGGTCTTTAGCGATCTTCATCTGTTTTAAAGCGGCCTGCCTTAGTGCCTGGCAACGGTTCATTTTTCTTTTAAGGACATTTCTGTAGAATTCTTCCATCAGCTCGCTGGTTTCCCTGTCAGGAACCTGCCACAGGCTCATGATAAGGCTCCTGGCGCCGGCCTGGGCAAAGGCACGTCTCAACCCGAACACCCCTTCGCCGGCCTTTACCTCTCCAAGCCCGGTATCGCAGGCAGAGAGGACAATCATCTCTGTCCCCCTGAGCCGAAGGCCAAGGATTTCCTCAGAAGTTACGATCCCGTCATCAGCAGGAACGTTCGCCAATTCTCCCGCCCTGTTAGCCCCGGCAAGTGCAAACCCGGAACGAAGCATGGGGTTTTCTACCTTAATCTTCTTTTTCGTTCTCGGTTTTGGCATTGTGAATGAATAGACGGCCCTCCCAGGCATTTTCGGAGAAATCTCCCAGCTGTCCTGATCTTTCAGGAAAAAGCCGTGTGTGGCAAGGTGGACTATGCGAGGAACCTTATGCTTTTTCAGCACCTCTTCAAGGGCTTCCTTACCCGTATAAAGAAATGTATTTTCTTTTCCAAGAAGAGACTTTATGCTCTCAACCTCTTTTTTTGTTCCCGGAAGTCTCTTGAAACGAAATCCTCCCATGTCCATAGATCGTCTGGGAATTTCTTTTCTCTTGACTCTGGTCTGTGCCAGTTTCTCCAAGACAGGTTCTTTTTCTTCCATTGTCATATCGAAATCAGGGTCTCCGATGAGTAATGCTTTTCCAGCCTGTTTTTCCTTAGGCTGTTCGAAACCGAGCAAATCCCTCCCTGCAGCCAAATAGTTGAAAGTGTAATCCTCTATGAGATATCTCCCATCAGGCCCCTGGAGCACCTCAAAGGGTATGAGGTTAAGGTTTCCATCCGGTGAAATAAAGATTTCCTTTTTGTCTCCAATCTCCTTTTTCAAAGGCTCAAACACCAAATTATAGACCTTTGTTGAGGATACTTCGACCTTTTCCTGCATAGAAGATATCCCTTTCCTGAGTTCGGATACTGCCTGGTCAATTTCCTTGGCATCCCCCAGGTCGATCATCCCCACATTTCCACCGTTACCTGCATGGAGCACAAACGCCAGATAATGAGCCGGTTTCCATACTTTTCCTTTTCTTCTCTTGAAATCAAACATCTTAACTCTCGCAAACTCAATCAGAACTGAATTTGCGGGGAGGGCATTGCTGAGTTTTTCACAATCTGCCCTTGCGATTTTACGGTTAAGTGCAAAAGCCTGGTTCAACCGGCTCAATTTCGCTTCTAATTTCTCCTTTTGCCTTTTCAAATCATCGATTCGTTTTCTGTAGGTGTTCAGATTTTTTTCATCAGGCTGCGCAAAAGTGAGCCTTGACAACTGGGTTCTGACCTTGGAGAGTGCATAGAAAGTCTCCAATGTTTCAGGATCATCGGTATAGAATAGGGCTTCCTGGAATCGTTTTTGGACCTCTAAGATTACTCCTTTTCTCTTGAGCCAGACATTGAGGGCGTCTTTTCTCATCGATGGGGTATAGATCAGATGTTGGTTAACGAGGCTGAGGAAGGCGTTTAGAGCCGGCCTTTTCATGGCGAGGAACTTGATCTTTTGTTCCTCTGAAGTAAACCCCATGGTTTGGTCTATGAGTTTGTTGTCAATGTTTAATGCTTGCACGAAAATATCGCCAGACTTCGAAAAAGCACCTTCATATGCGTAAACAACTGCCATATTGTTAAGCATGAGGGAGACATCCGGATGGTCAAGTCCAAATGTCTTTTGCATTATTGCCAAGGATTTCCTGAATAGATGTTCCTCCTTGGAACAATTGGGGGTAGTGTGGCACAGAACTGCCAAGTTATTGAGAGACCGAGCTACATCGGGATGTTCTGGCCCTAACACCTTCTTTCTTATTTCCAGGGACTTCTTATATAGGTTCTCTGCCTTTGAATAATCACCAACAATTAGCAAAAGCAGCGCGAAATTATCGAGAACTCTAGCAAAATCAGGATGATTCGGCCCTAACGTTTTTTCATAAATTGCCAAGGATCTTATGTTTACCGGAACTGCTTTTGCGTAATTTCTTTGAATTCTGTAAAGCTCTGCCAGATTACTGAGAGTCTGAGCTATATCGGGATGATCAGGACCTAACGCTTTTTCCCGTATTGTTAAAGCTCTCTCAAAGAGGGCTTCCGCTTTAGAATAATCGCCAAGAGCTTGGTACACCACGGCCAGATTATTTAGAATTTTACCAACATTATTATGATTCGGTCCTAACGCCTTTTCCTGTATTGCCAAAGACCTCATGTATAGCGTCTCTGCCTTGGAATAATCGCCAGTAGTTTGATAAAGCACTGCTAAATTGCTGAGGCTTGTGGCAACATTGGAATGGTCTGGCCCTAATGCTTTTTCCCGTATTACTAGGGATCTCTTGCAGAGGGGCTCTGCCTTGGAATAATCACCTAACTTTTGGTAAAGCATTGCTAAATTGTTGAGGCTTGTGGCAACATCAGGATGATCGGACCCTAATGCTTTTTCCTGTATTGCCAAAGCCCTCTTATATAGGGCCTCTGCTTTGGAATATTCGCCGAGATTTTGGTAAAGTAGAGCTATAATGTTGAGTCTAGCTGCAACATCCTGAGGATCAAGGTCTAATTCTTTTTCTCTTATTTCGAGGGACCTCTTGAATAGGGATGCGGCCTTGGAATAATCATGGAGATCATAGTAAAGTAGAGCCAAACTATCGAGGCCTATGGCGACGTTATGATGGCTTTGCCCGAATACCTTTTCCCTTATGGTCAAAGATCTCTGGAATAACAGTTCTGCTCTGGAATAATCACTTATGCTTTTGTACTGGGAAGCTAGATTGTCGAGGATTATGATTACCAAGAGATCCTCTTGCCCAAGCGCCTTTTCCCCCATTGACAGAGCCTCTTCAAAAAGTCGAATGGCTTCGGAGTGACGACCTTGCTTTGAAAACTCTTTTCCTTCATCAATTAGTGCCAGAATCTTCTGCGATTCATTTTCTTGTGAATAGCCTGGCTGAACATTCAGCCCGAGAAAAAAAAGGGCCAATATGGCCACCCAAAACTTCTTGCAAGCAAAATTTAATGATCTAAGTTTCATTTCTCTCATTCGTGCATGAATGCGATAGACTCTACCCGTGCTCCGGGAAACATTTCCGAAATCTGATCCAGTCGGGGTTTCTTCAGATCTTCAATTCTCTTGTCTATATTCTCAATCGCCTTTGGGGAAGCAATAAGATAAACGGTTTCTTGTCCTGTGTTATCATCTAATCGGAACCATCTATCTTTCACAGGGATAGTATGCGGCTCATTGGGTTTGAATTTGGCACCGATCTTGCCATCTCTGTCCGGGAACAACTTTGCCAGATTGCCCAGACTGTCCAGAGACAAGACATACACATACGCCTCATTCTTGAGCTTGAACTCGACCCTGAACATATCCCCAGACTCGAGTATCCCTCCATCCTTCACCTCAACTTCTTTATAATGAGGGGTCTCGCCTCTGGTTGTTATCCCCGAAGAAGTCCTTGCAAGAAGGGTCAGTTTAATTAATGCGGGACTCTTCAAAGAGGGGTCATGAGATGTCTGGACTTGGTAGAAAAC
>JABMQV010000725.1 GCA_013203065.1 Desulfobacteraceae bacterium
CACCATGATAAAGACCATGACAAACAGCCCGGCAAAAAAGGTGGGCCATATCTCGTTAAGAATGTATTTATAAAGGGTCATAAAGCACTGAATCAAGCTCCATTTATCGATCTGCGGTGAACGCCAAAGGCATACGCCAAGCCGCCAACAAGGCTTATGGCCACCTGTATGGAGAACCAGAGAAGCCCGAGACTGACAGCGCTTTCCGCATCAACTCCCTTAAGCCCCAGAAAATAGACAAAGGCCCCCTCTCTGACCCCGATACCGCTGAAGGTGATGGGGATCATTATCATCAGGACTATAACTGGAATAACGGCGAAATAGAATGCCAGAGGTACTTGGATGCCTATTCCCGCCCCCAGGAGGACGACCGCCCCCATCCCCAGGGTCTGAAGAGAGAAAGAGAGACCCAATACCACCGCCATCCTTCCGGGTCGTTGCCAGAGTTTCAACAAATCAGGCACATACCGTGAAAGCCCCGGCCAGCGCCTCATAAGAGCCCTGTGGAAAAAAGGGAACCCCGCGAGACTGCAAAGGATTATCAATGCGCTGATAAAGAGGAAAAGTACAAAAGGCTCGGGTAGAAGATCGGGTTCAATCATTACCACGCCCGCACCAATCAGCACCATTGTGATGAGCCCGGATAACCGATCTCCCAGAACACTCCAGACGGCCATCACTCTTCTTCCCTCATCTTTTGAGAGAAAATGAGCTTTGAACACATCTCCTCCAATCCCTGTTGGTAAAAAGAGATTGAAATACATCCCGACAAAATAAAACCCCAGATAGGTTGGCCATCTTCCCGGGAATGCAAGGGTGTTTGAAAGCACCCACCAACGGATACTGCTCATAAACTGACAGATGAGGTATATCAGCGAGGCGAGCAGCCAGACTGAAATGGGCAGACCTTCAAAGGTGGCCAGGATCCCCTTTAGATCGTAGCGTGAAAAGAGCCACCAAAGAAGCCCTGCACTGACGCCTGCCCTTACCAGCCACCTCACCCACCGGGGAACATTCGTCTTCACTCCAAGACCTCGCGTACAGCGTAGATCCGCTTGGCCGATGATTCATAGTAGATCCTGACCACTAATTCGGCCAGAAGGCCTATACCGGCTAGAACTATCCCGGTGATTATCAAAAGGGCCCCCAGGAGCAGGAGGGGGCGGCCGCCGATATCTTCGCCTCCCCAGAGCTTTACCCAGGTCAGATAGAGCTCAATAATAAATCCAACGAAAAAAAGGAGACCGCCGGTTAACCCGAAAAACTGCAAGGGTCGTGTAGCGAACTTCTGGAAAAACAGGATCAGCAGCAGATCCAGCAAAACTCGGTATGTGCGGCTGATTCCATATTTACTCTTACCCATTTTTCGGGGGCGGTGGTTAACTGCCACCTCTGCGATCTCTGCGCCATAAAAGCTGGCCAGGGCTGGAATAAACCGGTGTAGCTCGCCATAGAGAAGGAGCTGTCCGGCCAGATCAGCGCGATAGGCCTTGAGGGTACACCCGTAGTCGTGAAGCTTGACTCCTGTGGCCATCCCTATCAGCCAATTGGCCAGCATCGAGGGGAGACGTCTTGAGAAAAATGGATCTTTGCGGTCCCGGCGCCGGCCATTGACCAGGTCATATCCTTCCTCCAGTTTGGCTATGAGGTGGGGGATATCCCCGGGATCACTCTGGAGGTCCCCGTCCATGGTGACAACTATCTCGCCTTTGGCATAGTCAAAACCCGCGGTCATGGCGGCACCCTGACCGAAGTTGCGTCTCAGGAATACGGCCCGCATTTCCGGGTTCTCCGGTTGCATGGCGCTGAGGGCCCTGTGGGTGTCATCAATGCTTCCGTCGTCCACCAGGATCACTTCAAACGGCCGTCCCAGGGGGCGCATCACACCCAATATGCCCTCAATCAACGGCTGGAGATTCGGGGCCTCATTAAAGATTGGCACGACAATGGAAATCTCGGGAGGCACAGGTGGGCTCACGATGGCGTCTCCTTCCAGCTGCTCAAATCTTGGGATAAAGGAAAGTGAAAAAATAGAATATGGCGTAACAAAAAAGCACTGCCAAAAAATTCCAGTGACCGTTATTGTCCACAAATACGTCCCACTTGAAGACCCACAACGATCCCCGGTCAATCCCTTTGAAGGAGGGAACAAAGCGGTTTACATCCCGGCAATAGCCTTCATATTCCTCTCCAAACACGACCCTCAGCTTCTTTTCTTCCCGTTTGACACGATTGACCATATAGAAATAATAGAGCACCGCAAAAGCAAGGACTATCCATACATTTCCGGTAAGAAGCAAAAAACCCAGCAATACAAAAAAACGGCCCATATACATGGGATTTCGTGTCAACCCATAGAGCCCCTTATTTGCGAGGACCCTGTTTTTTTCAAGGGAAGCAAAGCACCACACCTGAATCAATTCGCCGAACAGGGTGACAATAAATCCGGGCCAAAACCATGAAGGCCTTATGTGCGGGATAAAAAATATAAAGACGGCCAGAAAGAGAACGTAACGGAGCTTTGACAGGACCAATCGGATGGTCTTGTTGTTGAACAACGTATGGACCCGCTCCAAACCATTACCGTGCATATTATGTGCCCTTCTTTACCAATCTTATTATCTACCATCATGGTGGTCACCCAGAACCTCTCCCGGCCCATTGCGCCACCCACCGGGATGATACCAAAAACACCTGTAATATCAACAACAAAGTTCCGAAGCCTGCAACTTTTCAATAAGCTCAGGAGGCTACCTGGGGGCTTTGGGAGTGGGGTTCGGCTGTTTCTTGGAACCGTTCTGTCAAAGTGGCTTTACGCCTCATTTCATCAGCCACTTCCCCGGTGGCATGCCTTCTCTTATATCCAAAGGTCTTTCTTATGGCCTGGCAACCCAGCACACCTCCAGAGATAAAGACAAGAAATGGGTCAACCAGATAATCCCACAGGTTTTGTGATTCCAGCAGATGCAGGTTATAGCACAAAAGGCACCCCATCAGTATTATGCCAAACCGATTTCTGAGGAACAACAGACCCAGCGTTATTACCAAAAGGACCACAAAAAGCCAGGAAAACCCCCAGCCAAGCCCGTACGGGTCAAAGCTGCCCAGCCCCAACGCCATTGGATAGAGTGCTATGCCGGCCGCCAGGGCAAATACCCAGGTACCAAAGAGGGCCTTCCGGTCCAACAGTCGAATTCCGAGTCCTCCTTCCAAGACCTTGCTCAAAAATAGGGCAACGAGCGGAATGCTGAAATTGGCGTTTAGGCTGATCAGCCACCGGCCCAGTGGAATGTCCTTCAATGGGATAATCACTATTAATGCCGAAACCATACCCAGCATAAGGGTGGGCCTCCACCCATAAGGCCTTTTCCAAAGAATCCGCATCAGCCATTGAGCCGAGGCCATCGCGAGAAGGAATGGAAAGAAAAAAGAGAAAACAAACGCCGTCATTATGATGCCTTTCTTGTTTGTTCCCTGATCCAGGCCTCATTGAATTCCACATGTTTGATCCGTTTCCTGCGCCACGTGTAGACCAGATGAATCCGTCTGTCTCGGCCGTGAATCAAATAGGGGTATGAAAATTCCTGACCTTTCGTATCTTCGAGCGTTGCAACCCGTGTCCAAGTGACCCCGTTGTGTTCTGAAACGGCAAACCGGAGGTTTTCACGGGAATGTTTGCTGTCATTAAAGACCAATAGAATATTGCCATCTGAAAGACGGAGCGCGTTCAGGGCGGAATCGGGATTTGGCAGATCAAGCCCCCGGGGTCTTGACCATGTGGCGCCTGCGTCTCTTGTCAGCGTCACCCCCACGTTTCTTTTATCTGAACAATTCCTGTAAAAGGCCGTGGCAGTTCGGGGACCATAGGCAACAACGGTCGGCTGAATAAACGTACGTCCACCGTCCATTCTGGATTTTCTAAAAAAGACTTTTTGATTGTTCGCTCCCACGGAGATCCATAGCAGTTCCGGAAACTTCCCAAGGAACTCATGATATATGGGTATGACAAACCCGCCGTCCTCGAGGGGCACAGGGTTGTTTCTGACCAGTTCGCTGATATTGAAAAATGGGCTGAGTGTGAGTCTTTGGCTTGGTGTCCAGTTTGCGCCGTCATCCGTTGAGATCTTTACATTAAGAGAGCTGCCGGACCATCCTCCCACGGTGATTGTGACGTAAATCAACCACAGACGGTCTTCACGATCCGCAAAGATGATGGCGTTCCCCACTTTTTTTATAAACCGCTGAAGTTCTTTTGAGGCGGTCTCCCGGTCTACGACAACCCGGGGGGTACTCCAGGATGGGGGTACGCCAGGATTCCGCACTGAAAAGTAGATGACTGTATCACTTGCCCCCTCTCTGCTCCCGCCGTACCAGACGGCGGCAAGTCTGCCATTGTTCAGTTGGCAGATTGAGGCCGCATGTACCATCCCTTTTCTCAGATCCGGGCTGATGTATTCCTCGGCCATATAGGGCAGGGATGTATCCGTCTTTGGGGATGGCGGCTTTATATCAAACTTGGGACCTTTGTGACCATCGGTCGTCAGCCATTGCCCCGCGGACCAGGCGTAAATCATAACCGTGACAAGCGATAGCATTAAAATGAGCCGTTTATTCATTTTTCCCGGAACCCTGCCGTAAACAATCGAAATTTATTTGGTTGAGAGAAGGTTTCTTTTTTGAGTTATCCGATAGTAATGAATCGTCGGTTTGAGACCTTCCAAAGAGTGGG
>JABMQV010000086.1 GCA_013203065.1 Desulfobacteraceae bacterium
GGGAGATCCCTGTCAATGGCCCACTCGATATCCATTGCTTGGCCGTAATGGGCCTCAATCTTTTTCCCGATAAAGGCCAATTCTTTTATCTCGCGGTCCTCCAAGCAGCATTCACACTGCTTATCCGATTCCACCTCACTGTTCACCACTTCCCCCTTGTCTTCGTCAAAAACGCACTCGATGTGCTTGGCGGATAGGGTCCTTTCATTTATCTCCATCAAGACTTTATCCACTACAAACTTGTCGGGATTTACTGAACCGGACACCACCGTCTCTCCCAACCCCCAACTCCCTTCAATGACGATCTTGGAAGGGTCTCCGTTTGTTGGGTTGACGGTAAACATGACACCGGCCGTCTTTGAGTTGACCATTTTCTGGACACCGACGCTGATCAACACGTTTTCGTGGGGAAAATTATTCTTGACCCGGTAGTCTATGGCACGTGGCGTAAACAGACTGGCCCAGCACCGCTGGACATTGTTGATCACTTTTTCCGACCGTTTTACCCAGAGGTAGGTGTCTTGTTGCCCTGCAAAACTTGCTGTGGGCAAGTCTTCCGCGGTGGCACTCGATCTCACGGCCACGGGAACGATTTCAGTGCGGCATTTTTCACAAAGCTGGACATAACCCTCTCCGATGGCCGTCCCGATCTCATCAGATATGGTGGAGTTCTTTATCAGATCCTGAATCTCGAGACTGGTTCTATTAAGAGATTCAATATTGTCCTGTTTCAGACCCGAGAGGATGTCAAAAATCCTATTTCGTATGCCGGCATCGGTTATAAAGGTCAGGTAGCTATCCGTTGTGACGGCAAAGCCCGGCGGCACCCGGATCCCTGTATTTATCAATTCCCCAAGGCTGGCATTTTTCCCCCCCACCAAGGGAAGCGACCCCTTATCCAGATTCTTGAAATCCAGGATGTAATCCATCGGTCCCTTTCTATGGAACCCCCCTCCGATTTACGGAGAGGGGCGGTTTGGGGCAATCAGCCGGCTCTCTCGACGATAGTGACACTTCCTGTATCACCGTCTACCTTGATGATGTCGCCGGTCTTGATAATCGAAGTGGCTATCCCGGTCCCCGTAACAGACGGGACGCCATATTCCCGGCATACGATGGCCGCATGGCTTGTGAGCCCGCCGATGTCTGTAACGGCGGCCTTTATCTGTGTAAACACCGGGGCCCAGGAGGGATTGGTGGTGGGACAGACCAGGATCTCTCCAGGTTGGAGCGTCACAATGTCCTTGAGCAGTTTCAAGACTCGTGCGGGGCCTTCCGCGACACCTGCTGAAGAGGCAAACCCCTTCACCTCTGAGACATCTTCCGGCCGGATCTCTCCCACCCCTTTGAGCCATTCTTTCACCTTGTCGGTGGTCACACCCCACAGCATAATGGTGAAAGGTTCTGCAACCTCTTCGGGCGGTATGCCCAGGGCAGGGGTTGGCAACCACTCTTTGGCCGCATCCAGTATCTTTTTGCGTTTTTCTGCCTTGGCCTTGTAGTAATCTCCCCTGAGGGGTATATCCACGCCCAGGGCCCAACCCGTAGCTACTTCGGTCAGGATCTCGGGAATTTCATAGCGGTTGAACATAAATATGTCATCCACCTCGTTTAGCATTCCACCGTTGACAAGGAGCGTCCCAAATTCCCGTATCTTGCCAAACCATATGGTATGGAACCAGTGCTCAACCCAAAAAAGATGGTCCTCGGCATACCGGTAAATGGTTCTGATCGTGTTATAGGCGTCATCAAATGACTTCCTGTCTTCATCGGTCTTGATAAGATCACGGTACTGGGCGACGATCTCATCTCTTTGTTTGTCTATCTCATCCAGGGACCGTTCTATGGTTTCTCCCTTTTCCAGCCTTTCAATATAGCTCTTTATATACCCATAAGGAATCTCAGGGGTCGTCAGCCAGCTTCCTTCATGGTTGAACCAGCCACTGCCGCATGACACGGAAAACCATGGGTCTTTGGCCTTTTCCAATTCTTCAAGCCACTGTCTGCCGTCCGGTGTCTTTTGAAGCTCTGACTCTTTCTGGTCCACTGACATCCCCTTCTTGAGGATATCGGCGGCGCCCCTTGATGAAACCGCCAACCGGGAAAGTCTGCAGAGTTCCTCTTCAGGCCGAAACATGGACACATAGGCGCCGGCCACCATCTTGCCAATGGCGCTTTCGCTTATCCCGGGGAACAGCTTTCTGGTGACATCGCCAAACATCAGATACGCAAGATATGTCAGATTTAGATACTCAAAGTGATACTGCCACCCCTTAAATACCTGATTGACCAGCCTGTCAAAGGCCTCGATAAGATCATAGGACGCATAACAGCCGGTAGGTACCGGCAGGACCTGGTCTTCGGGGACAAATTCTGGCAATTCCCCCGGGATCTCCACTGAAGCCATTTCTTCACCCAGGGCCTTGAATTTTGTCAGCCACTTGTCCCACAATTCAGCGTAGTGCTCAAACACATAAAAGACCCGCTTTTCAAACAGCTGGGCCTTCTTCCCGATGATTTCATCGGGTGGTGGCGCAATGGCGCAAATATACATGTAACATCCCACCATCCTCTGAGCGATGCCCTGTGCCGGCGGGATACAAAATACCCGGGTTGTATATTGAGAAAGAGCGATCTGCCATGCCTCCTGGAAGATCAGGTCCAAGGGGGGCATTGGCTCGGGTGCGTGGATTTTGTCATGATACCAGAATTGTTGTTTTTCCCAGTCTTCCCTGTCTTTTGAAAACAGGTAGTGTGATGGGTACATCTCTTTCCAGCCTTCAAGTTCCGGTGGGACCTGAAACTCGTGTGGATCCGGAAATCTTCCTGCTTTTTCGTCCGCCATTTTTTACCTCCCTCTAAGAGTTGCCGGTTAAATGGTAAAAAGTCGCCTCAACCTAAAAGATACCCAAACGTGACTCACAAAATCCTCAATAGAACCTGGTAAGTCCGTACATACTTCTCTGAAGAAGATATTCCCAATCGAAAGAAAAGTGAAACGTGGAAGATCGCTGCAAATGACAGTCTCATATTTTCCAACAACAGAAACCAAAGAAAGGGTGGGAGTTGGATGTCGGTTTGCACAAATCTGGAATAACGATAATGTTGTATGATTGTCCATAAAAAAAAATCTGTCAATTCGATTTTTCTTATGATAAGCATAAGTTAAGCTTATGAGTATTTTTCGATAATAAAAATCTTTTCGTTAAAATAGAGAGGACATCTCTTCAACCATGATCAACCTGAATCAACTTAGGGTCTTTTATCACGCCGCGAAAAATCTGAATTTCACAAACGCGGCGAAAGAACTCTTCATCACCCAGCCGGCCGTCACAATCCACATGAAATCCTTTGAGGGATACTGCAATCTCATGCTCTTCAAAAAGAAAGGACGAAAAGTTTATCTGACAGCGGAAGGTGAAGCGCTATATGAATATGCCCAAAAAATCTTTGAGTATGAGAAAGAGATAGAAAATGCCATAGAGGATATGAGAGAACTGAAGCGGGGTATCCTCCGTCTCGGGACCACCAAGACCTATGCGCGGTTCTTTATGCCCTTTCTGATTGCCAGTTTTCACGAGGCCTATCCCAATATCAAAATACAACTCAACGAGGGAAGTTCCCTGGAGATGACGCGCTCGCTTCTTGATTTCAAGATCGAGGTCGCTATTATTGCCAAGGCTGAGGAGAACCCGCACGTATGTTTTGTCCCCTTTAGCAAGGAAGAATTGGTGGTCATAGTGGCACCAAACCACCATCTGGCAAGACAGAAGAGCCTATCCTTCAAGAAACTGGAAAAGGAACCGATAATTATGAAGGAGACTGGTTCCGGGACGCGCAAGCTGGTGAACGAATTGTTTGCCGGAAAAGGCTGTGTGCCAAACGTCTTAATGGAAACCGGCAATACGGAGTTCATCAAGCAACTGGTGGAGCGGGGGGAAGGCGTCTCCTTCTTGGTAAGAGAGGCCGTGGCTTTGGAACTTCAGGAGGGGAAACTGATCTCCGTTCCGCTGTTGGATCAAAAGATATTCTTGGACGTGAGTATTGCTTCCCTCAAGGATCAACATCTCTCGCCCCCTGCCAGGGCCTTCCTTGAGACATTGAAAGAATTGGCGGGAGGGGATATTCCCACTCAGGGGGTCGGCGCCCTGAGGGCGAAGATGCTGGCACAGCAAAGACGAGTTTTGAAGAAGGGACCAAAAAATTGAGCAATGAAGGCTTCACCTGTTTGAGAATTGCGGTAAATGTCCCTGTGGATGGGACTTTTTACTACGCAGTCCCGGAGGATCTGCGGTCCGGCGCCAATGTGGGATGCAGGGTCCTGGTGCCTTTCAAGAACAGGAAGGTCATGGGTTATATATTAGAAAGGACGGGGAAAGCTCA
>JABMQV010000726.1 GCA_013203065.1 Desulfobacteraceae bacterium
ATAGTAAACTTACGCTAGATTATCACAAAGGAGTTCCGTATGAGTATCGCTGCAGATATACGCCCCGGCGACGACCCGATCGAGGTATCAAAGAAACTCGTGGGCCGCACCCGTACCAGGCTGCTGGGAGAGCTTTTTGGCTATTTCGACATCCCGGCTGACTTTATTAACCATGTCTTCAGAAACCTCTATGCACGAGACACACTCACACAAAGGGAGCGAGAGCTTTGCGCGGTGGCGGCCCTTTGCGTCCTGAATCGCGCAAACGAACTGAAAAGCCATATCATCGCCGCTATACGCGCCGGCGCGACAAAGGCAGAGGTGGCTGAAGTCATCCTACAGATGTCCACTTACGGGGGAATGCCTATCTGTATCGAAGGCCTCCAGATCGCAAAGGAGGTTTTCGAGAAGGCCCCCACAGCACCTCCAACCGTGGACTGACCCTATCCGGAATTGGGTTGGACCAGGCGAGCATACGAATTAGCGAAGGAGAAGTCCGGCATCAAGATAGCCTGGCCACCCCCAACAACGCCACGAATGTATCTTTGCGGATAAATCCGCCCCCAAAAACAACGCAAAATGGTTACCTTCAAATAAAATTTTGAAAAGAGGGGAGCAGTGATGGAAGATTTTGAGTCATGGAATGTCTCGGGAGGTTGGAAGGAAAAAGAATCGAGCCAATGGACACAAATTCCGTACTATCCGGAACCGGATTATTCCAGGCCTCTTTTTGAAATCCCTTCTGATACACGAAAACGAATGATCGGAAGGCTCCGGTTCCTTTATGGGGAAGCCGTGGCCGAAAAGTATATGCCTGAGCTTGAAAGGGTCCTCAAGGTCCACTATGCCCATAAACCCCTGGAAATGATTGATCAGGAAAAGGCGTTTGACCCTCAAAACCGTTTTACCGAGAGGGACATGATCCTGATCACTTACGGTGATCTCCTTCAGGGGGAAGGTCATTCTCCCCTTGCCAGTCTGGATCAGTTTGTTCAATATCCGGGTCTCAGGCAAATCTTCAATACGCTACACATCCTTCCCTTTTTTCCCTACTCATCCGACAGGGGATTTTCGGTCTTGGACTTTGAAACCGTGGATCCCAACTTGGGATCCTGGCAGGATATCGAAGATATAGGAAAACGTTACCAACTCATGTTTGATGGGGTTCTCAACCACATCTCATCCAAGAGTCCCGCCTTTCAAGAATTCCTCAATGGCAATCCTTATTTCAAGGATATTACCATTGCCTACACCTCCCGTGATGCACTGACACCGGAGCAACGCAAGATCATTGTGCGTCCCCGGACCTCTGACCTTTTGACAAAATTCCGTACCATTGACGGGGACAGGTATGTGTGGACCACGTTCTCGGCAGATCAAGTGGATCTCAACTACAAGAACCCTGAAGTGCTCATGTATATCATTGAGACCTTGCTTGGCTATGTGCGCCGGGAGGCGGACATCCTTCGATTGGATGCCGTGACCTATCTGTGGGCAGAACCTGGGACACCCTCCGTCCATTTGGAGCAGACACACGAAATTGTCAAGCTCCTGCGTGATGTCTTCAATGCGGTCGCTCCCTGGGCAGCCATACTCACGGAAACCAACGTGCCCCATAAGGAAAATGTCTCCTATTTTGGAAATGGTCGCGATGAGGCACAGATGGTCTATAACTTCGCACTTCCCCCCCTTGTCCTGCACACCTTCTACAGGGAAGATGCAACCGCTCTCTCTCGATGGGCCAAGGATCTCAAATACATCTCTAATACCACAACTTTCCTCAATATACTCGACACCCACGATGGCATCGGCCTCATGGGAATAAGGAATATCCTGCCCGCGGAAGATATCGATCACATCATTCAAAAGGCAAGGGAACATGGCGCCTTCGTCTCATACAAGACAGGGAAAGACGGCAAGAAGGAACCATACGAACTCAACTGCACCTGGTTCAGTGCCATCAACTATGACAGCAGCGATGAAGATATTGCCTTTCAAGTAAAACGCTTTGTTGCCTCAAGGAGCATTGCCATGGTCCTTCGGGGTGTGCCGGCAATCTATTTTCACGGTTTGATCGGAACCAGCAACGATATCGACACTGTCTTGGTAACAAAGTCAAAGAGGGATATCAACCGAAAGGTGATCAAGGAACAGTCGCTCATCAAGAAATCAAAAGATCGCGATTCCAAGGTTTCACATATCGCCCGCCAGTTCGGCTGGATAGGGGATATCCGGGTGCGCCAGCAGGCGTTCCATCCCAACGGAGATCAACGTATTTTGGTGATCTCCCCGGATATTTTTACAGTCTTGAGGATATCGCCCAAAAGGGATCAGCACATCCTGACCATGACCAATGTTACCAGCACAGTCAGCCGGATAGGGATATCCCTCGCCGAACTCGGTGTCGAGGAGAGACACTGGTATGATCTTGTAGGAAAGAGGGGTTGGATAGCTAAGAATGGTTCACTTGAAGTGACGCTTCAACCCTACGATGTTGTCTGGCTTATACCTTTTAGAGAGTTGGAGAGAATCATCGAGTCATAGACACAAAAGTTGGACGTCGCTTACGCAAACCCATTTATACTGTCATAGAATGGAACCGGGAGATAAGTAGTGGATTTGAAATTCTGTCCCTTGTGCGGGGAAAAACTGGCGACCGATCAAATTGATGGAAGACCTCGTCTGGGTTGCACCTCAGAGACGTGCGAGTATGTTTTTTGGGACAATCCAACGCCGGTTGTTGCGGCAATAACAGAGCTGGAGGGAAGCGTTATCCTCGTTCGCAACCACGGATGGCCGGAGAAGATGTTCGGGCTCGTCACCGGGTTTCTCGAAAAGGGGGAAACCCCGGAAGAGGGCGTTCTTCGTGAGGTCGGAGAAGAACTGGGGCTGGAAGGAAGGGTCGAAAGCTTTGTGGGCTATTATGCTTTTTTTGAGATGAATCAATTGATACTGGCTTTTCACATAAAGGCGCGCGGGGAAATCGTCAAAGGTGAGGAACTCGACCAAATAAAGCTCATTAACCCTGAAAAGCTCCGTCCCTGGCCTTTCGGAACCGGCCTTGCCATAAAGGATTGGTTGGAGACCAAACAGGCGGCAATCCATCCTTAAGATACCTCGAATTGCATCTCTCGCACAGATGCAACCTCACCTGTCGCCACCGCTATCTGGGCCCTTCCCGACCAATTGAGTTGCAGTTAACCGATGCCGTTAATATCACCCGTCAATTTTCCGAAAACGGCGGTCTCAGACTCCTGATCTCCGGCGGTGAACCCAGACCGCCTGAAGAATTAGCCACAACTATTGGTGTCGAGAATGGCTGGGAATAACGCATATCTACTCGGGATGGAGCCCGCTGAAGTTCAACGGCTGGAACAACAACACGAAGTATGGCGCAGTCTGACAGAACGTGCTTGGAAGTTGGCCGGCTTTAGGGCCGGTCAGACGATCGTTGATCTGGGTAGCGGACCCGGCTTTACCTCGCGAGATCTGGCATGTCTTGTGAGAGAATCAGGCCACGTCGTCGCC
>JABMQV010000727.1 GCA_013203065.1 Desulfobacteraceae bacterium
ATGGCAAGGGAGAATAAACTTAAACTCATTGAGTAAAAAGCATGAAATCATAGAATGTCCCCCTCTATGAATGGTGATTTGTCAAACCGGTTGTGAACACCTTCCATCTTCCGTTCCGGATGTCAACATCCCCGTGCCCGCATATGAAATTATCTTGGATAACGGGGATACGAATCCATGCGGTGAACATTTACAGCAATGTGGTTCTTTATTAAGCGATTTCTTCGGGAAAAATCTTGTCCCCGGATGTTTTAGGAGAGGGCCTAATAAGCTGTTAATGTTGGGTTGTTTTCTTGTGGATGATGAGAGGCCGAAACCCAGGCATCCGGCTTTATTGTATTCTTAATGTATCCTTAAATTTTTTCTGTTCCGTTGGGTTCGATAACAACCTTTACGGCGCCATCACGTCGATTGATAAAAGTGTCTAGTGCCTTTTCAAACTCTTGCAAGGGGAATGTATGGGTGATCAAGTCCTTCACAAGCAGTTGGCCCGAAGAGATCAGGGAGATGACCTTGTGTTTGGTGTTGGGATCCGCCTTAATAGCGAATATGGCAATTTCATTCCGACAGATATATTTGAAAGGCAATGGTTCCATAAATTCCCCCTTTGGAACGCCCAACAAAGCAACTCGTCCACCCTGTTTTACCATCCTGACGGCCTGATGAAAGGTGCCCTTTGCACCAGAGCATTCTAAAGCTTCATTGACCCCTAAACCGTTTGCCGCAGCCCGCACGGCTTCGACAGGGTCTTCCCTTTCAAAATCGATCAACAGGTCGGCGCCAAGTCTGCCTGCGGCTTCCAACCGGGATCCTCGACCGACAGCGATGATTTTCGCTGCGCCCATACAACGGGCCAAACGCATGGCCAGTAGCCCAATGGGCCCGGGGCCAATAATCGCAACAGTACCTCCCGGTGTGACGCCCGTTAGTTCCAGGCCGTGAAGGGCAACTCCGGCTGTATCAACCAGAGCTCCTTCAAGAAAGGAGATGTTCGACGGCATTTTGCTGACGCTCTTTATTGAGTAAGCATTGTATTGGGCATAAGCGCCCGGAGAAATAAATCCATAGTGCCGAAACCCCGTCTCCTCTTTGCCATAGTTCTCGCACAGGTTGTATCTTCCTTCCAGGCAATTCGTGCAATATCCACACCCCTTCCACGGCTCGCCCGCTACCCGGTCTCCCATCTCAAAATTCAATACATTTTCCCCCACGGCAACCACTTCTCCGGCCCATTCGTGTCCGGGAATAAACGGATAGGATGGGGGCCAGGTCCCGGCCAGGTCTCCCCTGATGATTTCCGGATCGCTGCCGCAAATTGCCACACCGCGCACCCGACACAGGACCTCATCAGGTCCGGGAACAGGCACCGGGACCTCCCGGATCTCAAACTCACCGGGATTGGTGAGGACCACCGCTCGCATTTTCTTGGGTATCCTATCATTCATGTTTCACTCCTTGTCCAGCATGTCCGGCGAAATGAGCCCTCAAATCACCAATCTTCAATTCTCAATCAAACAAGCCCTCCATGGTATCGAGTATGGTTTGCTTGGTTGTTCCGGGCACAAAAACAGCGTCGGCACCTGCTTTCTTGAGTCCCACCACGTCATCCGGGGGTATCACGCCTCCAACAACCAGTTTGATATGATCCATGTCCCCATGGCTCAGTCTTTGAATCAACTCTCTGGTGTAATAGAGATGCTCACCCCCTAAAAAGCTGATGCCCATGACATCCGCGTCCTCCTGAACAGCCATTTGAACCAACCGTTCCGATGTATTGTAAAGCCCTGCGTAAATGACTTCATAACCGATGTCCATGAGCCACTTGGCAATAATCCTCAGTCCGTTGTCGTGGGAATCCAGTCCCATTTTTCCAACAATGATACGTTTCTGCCGCGCCATAATCTCGCCTCCAAATGAAAATGATAGACCCCAACACTCTTCAATAATCCACCATAAAGGATGTCGCCATGGGTTCAGACCGGTATTTTAAACCCTGCTGTTTTTCTGAAGGCATCCGATACCTCTTGTATTGTTGCCCCGGCTTCAACCGCCTTCATGATCGGTTCGAAGAGGTTTGTCTCCGGTCTTTTCCGGGCCAGATCAAAGAGTTCTCCCAGTGCCCTCTTGACAGGTTCTTGATCCCGGTTTTTTTTGTATTCCTGTATATAGTGTATGCGTTTGGCCTGCATGTCCGACGTCTGCTTGAAAATGTTGATCACCACCTCTTCATCTTCTTCTTTGAAGATGTTGACACCCACCAAGGGTTGATCCAAACTCTCGATTGCCTCTGCCAGCGTGTAACGGGCCTCATTAATCTGCTCTTCCACCCATCCCTGCTTGAAGCATTGGATAAATCCTCCCTTGTCTTCGATTACTTTCATCAATTCCCAGATCTTTTCTTCAATCTGGTCTGTAAGGGATTCCACCAGATAGGAACCCCCAAGGGGGTCTGCCGAATTGACGACTTTGGTCTCGTAGGCGATGATCTGTTGGGTGCGAATGGAAAGCTTATGGCTCTCCTCGGTCGGCAGGGAGTATGCCTCATCATAACCGGTCGTGTGTATGGATTGGGTCCCTGCCAGCACAGCAGCAAGGGTCTGAATCGTGGTCCGGACGATATTGTTAATGGGCTGCTGGGCCGTCAGTGGCAAGGCTGAAGTCTGGATCGCACTTCGAAACCACATGGATTTCTCGTTTTTGGCCCCGAATTTTTCTTTGAGCATCCTGGCCCAAATCCGTCGCATGGCCCTCAACTTGGCTACCTCTTCGAAAAGGTCCATGTGGGCCGCAGAGAAAAAGGCCATCCGCCTGGCGAAGCTGTCCACATCCAGCCCCCTCGCCATCAGGGCCTTGATATAATCAGCCGCCACCGAGAGCGAAAAGGCCGCCTCCTGTACTGCATCAACCCCTGTTTCGCGGACATTGTATGCGTTGATGTTGACGATGTTCCATCTGGGCATCCGCGGTACGATATATTCCATGACGTCAAGCCCGATCTTTATGGTGAGATCAATAGGAAAAAAGGTGGTGTTGGCTTGATAGGTAGGGCCCACGAACTGTGTTATGGGGCAGTTCATAATGGTGCCGATCAATTTTTCCCATGGGATGCCCCGCTCTCTTGCCAGCAAGAGATATTGAGACATGATCACGGCGGAATAGGGGGGTTGGACGATCAGCGTTGAACTAACCTGGTCAAGGGGGATGTCCGCATACAAGGCCCTCATGTCTTCGTAAGTGCTCAAGGAGGTTCCCTGGAGCCCAACGTCGGCCCGGGCGAGGGGATAGTCCGGATCGAGCCCCAACTTGGTGCCGATGTCCGTGTCCATATTGATTCCCGTCTGTCCGATCTTGAGAAGATATTTGAATCGCTCATTACTGTCCTCAGGCGTCCCAAATCCGCTCTGTTGCCTCCTGGTCCACAGCCTGCCCCGGTACATATCCTTGTGGATTCCCCTGGTGAATGGGTATACGCCTGGGTTCGGGATTTCCTTGTCCCAGTCGGATTTGCTATAGGTCTCTTTATACTCGAAGCCCGAAAGGCTCCTGAAATGGTTAATCTTTTCACCCTTGAGATAGGTTGATTTCTTTTCCCTGTTTTGGTCCATTCATTTTCCTCCCTAAAATCTTTGCGGGATCCGGATGTTCATTTGAAATCTTCTATACCCCTGAGGAAAACGGCCCAGATTATCTCCGAGAGTTCATCAGGGTTTACGGTCCCTTTCGGGTCATACCAGGCATAAATCCAGTTGCACATCCCAAAGAGCATGAAGGTTATGGTCTTTACTTGCCCCTTTGGAACGGGGTTTTTGAGAAAATCGGCTAGGATTCCGAACACCTCATGATAGTATCTTCTCTCTTTTTCGGCGATAATTTGAAAATATTTTGTGGGCAGGCAATTGGCCTCGTGGAGAAGCACTTTTGCCTCGTTCAGATGGTTCGCATAAAGCGCGATATGCCGCGATATAATGAACTTGAGCTTTTCACGGGCACCATCTATCTGGCCTACCTCACCCTCCAGGTTATCAAGAACCCGATCCATATAATGGCTCAAAATAAAGAACAGCACCTCGGTCTTGCTCTTGAAATAATGATACATCCCGCCTTTGCTGATCTTGGCACTCGTGGCGATGCCATCCATGGTTGTTTCCAGGTAACCTTTTCGGCTGAAAAGTCTTGCAGCCGCCTTGGCGATTTTCTCAGCCCTTTCCCGGCCCTTTTTATCCAGTTGTTCCCATCTTCCTTCCATTTTGGAATTCCTCATAGCATTTCAACCGACTGGTCGGTTTATTTCGGCATAACGAGCGATTCAAACCACAGGCTAGCTCCTATGTCAAGAAAAAACGATCGTAGAAACCGTGGGAAATAAGGGTGAGACCGCCTCCATTCACAGGGAAAACAAGGCTATCATGGTTGATGGGGATGTGAATTTGGTTTGAAGCGGTTCATTGTTATATGGAAAAAGGGGAATAATATCTGCAAACCCTCTTGACTTGGGAGCCATATTTTTTTGAGGTAAAATCATTTCTATGGTATATGCTTCAAAACTTCCGTTTTGATAAGGGGACCTTTTAGGAAATATTCCATGTCATTGAGGGCAAATATTCGATCTCATCGTTTTGAACTGATCGTCTGTGTGTTTTTGATTGTGATGACGCTTGCGGTCTACTGGCAGGTGCTTGGCTATGATTTTGTGAACTATGATGACGACGGTTATATTACCGAAAATCCTTCTGTGAGGGAGGGGCTTACCAAAAAGAATTTCCTCTGGGCTTTCACTTCATTCCACATCGGAAACTGGCATCCGTTGACCTGGATTTCCCATATGTTGGACTGCGAACTGTTTGGGTTGAAGCCAGGAATGCATCATCTGACCAACCTCCTATTTCACACAGTAAACAGTCTGTTGCTGTTTTTGGTTCTTAGGAGGATGACGGGATCCATATGGCGCAGCGGTTTTGTTGCGGCCCTTTTTGCTTTGCATCCTCTTCATGTCGAATCGGTGGCATGGATCGCAGGGAGGAAGGATGTCCTCAGCACCCTTTTCTGGATGCTCACCCTGTGGGCCTATGTTAGATACTGTGAGAGGCCGGCTGCTTTTCGGTATTTCCTGATCCTTATCTTCTTTGCCTTGGGTCTCATGGCCAAACCGATGCTTATTACCCTCCCGTTTATCTTGCTTCTCTTGGACTACTGGCCTCTTAATCGGTTGAACCTGGACTGGGCGGATAAAAAAAACAACATGCAGTTCCAGACATCGTCGATTTTTCGGCTTGTTTTAGAAAAAGTCCCGCTGTTTGCTATTACAGGGCTATTGGTCGTTGTGACTTTTTTTGCCGCGGACAAGCCAGGCTTGTTGACGTCTTTGGATGATCTTTCCCTAGAGGCAAGAGCAGCTAATGCTCTTGTTTCATACGTGAGTTACATAAGGAAGATGGTCTGGCCAGGTGATCTCGCGGTCTTCTATCCCCATCCGGGAACTGTCCCGGTATGGCAGGTTGGGGGTACAGGGCTGCTTTTCATCTGTGTATCGATTATGTTTATAGGGGTCTTCAGGAGCCGTCCCTATCTATTGGTGGGATGGCTATGGTATCTTGGAACCCTTGTGCCGGTCATTGGCGTGGTTCAAGGGGGTGCGCAGGCCATGGCGGACCGGTACACCTATGTTCCCCTTATCGGCCTGTTTATCATGATCGCCTGGGGCATCCCGGACTTATTGGGTAAATGGCGCTACAGACGCAGTGTGCTTTCCCTTTCAGCGGGTCTGGCGCTTTCGGCTGTCATGCTCTTTACATGGCTTCAACTCCACCACTGGAGAGACAGCATTTCACTTTGGACAAATGCCTTGAGGACGACTCCTAACAACTGGATAGCACACAATAACCTGGGAAAATTTCTATTGGATGAGGGGTGGCGCATAGAGCAAAGGAGACATCTTTCGAAGGAGATACTGATTCGCTATGGTTTTCATAGTGTACCTGTCGATGAATTGATAAAAGCTCCCCCTTTTCAGAAGACCCTCCAAGAAGCCGCCGGACATTTCATTGAGGCGCTAAAGATAAATTCCAACTACGTGAGGGCCTACGATAACCTTGGCATTGCGCTTGCCTATCAGGGCAAATACAACGAAGCTATTATTCAGTTTAGAAACGCACTCCACATAAGACCGGATGATGAGACTGCGCGTCGAAATCTCGAACATACTTTGAAGAAAATAAGGAAATCCCCCAGTGCGTCTGATAGCAGCCCCCGTTAGAGTCTTAGTTTGCAACTTCTATTCACGATGCGGAATTTCTTAATCGGCTGAAAATCTTTTGATTCGGTGGGAATTGAGTCTTAAGTATTAGGTTTCGGGCGTCCGGTTTAAGGCTTGAGGTTTGCTGACACTAGACACCTGACACCAAAACACTTGAGATATGTTGATAGATCTGCGCAACCTGAAGTCTTTCATTGGCACTTCATACTCTCTCACAGCCGCTTACTTCACTTTCCTTAGATATTTCTGCTTTAGAGCAAGATCGAGGTTAAAGCGTATCCTCTCATCATCAGGGTTAAAGCGTAATGCATTTTTAAGATGGGAGATAGCATCGTCAATTCTTCCCTGCCGCATGAGAGCAACTCCAAGGTTACTGAG
>JABMQV010000728.1 GCA_013203065.1 Desulfobacteraceae bacterium
ATAACTATAAGTTTCTTTCTTGCTAGACGATGTGGAAAAATGGTTGCTTGCTATGATCAGATGGTATGAAGTAATATGTCAGGCGGGAACGGCCTATTGGCCCCAGTAAGACAGAAGAAGGTCTTGGGGCATAATGTTATGGCCCTCATCGAGGGGTTGTCGGGGAATTGACTTGGCAGACAAGAGGATCACATTTGTGGTAAACCCCAATTCGGCCAACGGCCTAACGGGTAAAGAATGGCCCCATATTCGGGCCAAGGCAAAGGATCGATTGGGTCCCTTTGAGAGCCAGATAACCGTGGGCCCGGGCGATGCCACCAGGCTGGCCCGTCAGGCCGTGCGTGCGGGGGCTGAGATTGTGGTCTGCGTCGGGGGGGATGGGACTCTAAATGAGATTATCAATGGGGTCATGGATGAAAAAGGACCGTGCAGGAAGGATCTTCTTTTGGGATTCATCCCGCGAGGCACCGGATGCGATTTTATCCGAACGGTTCCGCTGCCCAAGGACCCGGACAAGGCCCTGGAGAATATTGCGGTCTGCCATTCCCGCCGAATAGATCTGGGGAGGCTTACGTTCCAGGATCATGCGGGGCACACGTCTTCACGCTATTTTCACAATGTCCTCAGTTTTGGCCTCGGCGGGGAGGTGGATGAGAGGGTCAACAGGACCACCAAGATATTTGGTGGCTTTGTGTCTTTCATATGGGCTACCCTGATTTCCATTCTGCTCTACGATACAAAGCAGATACAGCTGAAAGTGGACGATTATTTTCAGGAGGAGGTCACCAGTTGGAATGTGGCCGTTGCAAATGGTCAGTATCATGGAGGAGGTATGTACGTGGCCCCCGGTGCCTCGGTAGATGACGGTCTCTTTCATGTGACAGAGATAGGGGACCTGAGCAAACCCGGCGTCTTTTGGAACCTGCCAAAATTGTATAACGGCAAGATATATGAACACAAAGAGATCAGGAAGCTGACAGGGAGGCGCATTGAGGCCTCTTCAAACCAGCGGGTCCTTCTGGATATGGACGGCGAACAACCGGGACAATTACCTGTAATCGTAGAAATTGTTCCTTTGGCCTTTCCCATTATCTGCGATTGACACCGTTAGAAAGCCATCCGCCCATAGTGCGGATCACAAAAATCAGGGTTTTGTCCATCTCCACAAAGACGGAATCTACTGTTCGGCATTTCTAACGGGACTGGTTTCCAATGGAGGGCGCAAAGGGCCCTTGACTTTCGAGGAACAGTGTCATCAAAATGGGCCGAGAACTTAGAAAGATCAATCACCCGGCCATTGCCGGGTTCTTGTTGCCCTTTGTCGCCGCCGCAGTGACGGGCGCCCTGCTACTGATCGTCAAGGAAGACCTGAAATCACTAAAATTTTCAATACCCTACCTTGTTCTAGTGCCCATGATCCTTTTGGGAGGCCTGGTTTCATCCCTCAAATCGATCCCTCTGATCCCTGAAAGGGGCGACAAGGACTATACATACTCCGGCTTGACCCTGAATATCCTTTTTCTGGTGGTGTATGTCATATCATTACTCTATTTCTTTTTCTCTCTCCCACGATAGGCCCTCACCCACTTATCACACAACCGCCCGGAAGTCTCTCCCGGGCTCATCCTAAAATTAAGTCAAACTAATATTTTTTTGATGTTTTTGCCAGTTTTTGCTTGACAAATTCTTTTTTTGTGTCTAGAAGTGTCACAGAGTGGTAAAAATTCCCGTAAAGTGGTAGGAATTATCAATGTTTAGGGGTCGTTCAAGGCATACGCTGGACAGTAAGGGTCGTTTGGCCATCCCTGCCAGGTTCAGGGAAGTGCTGGAGAGGAAGCCCGACGATTTTCTGGTGGTGACCAATCATGACGCCTGCCTGTGGGCATTTGCAAGGGAGGACTGGAAGGTGATCGAGGAAAGGGCGGCCACCCTCCCCATGTTCAATTCGGCCGCCAGCGACTATCTCAGATACTTTATTTCAGGTGCGGTGGAAAGTCCGATTAAGCAGGGACGAATAACACTCCCTCCCGATCTGCGAGAGATCGCAGGACTAAAAAAAGAGGTGGTGCTTGTAGGAGAGTTGAAACGATTCGAGATCTGGGAAAAGGAAAGGTGGGAAGAGGAGTTTCAGAGGGCTAAAGAAAGCTTTTCTGAGGTCAGCCAGTCCCTTTCAGAACTGGGGATTTAGAAGGCACAAGATTGGAATATCCTCACAAACCGGTCCTTGTGGACGAGGCCCTCAGGCATCTGATCACAATCCCGGATGGAGTTTATGTTGATGGGACCGCCGGTACAGGCGGACACAGCCTGGCTGTCGGAATGGCTCTAGCCGGCAAGGGCCGCCTGATTTGCCTGGACCTGGACCCGGAAGCTGTCAGGCTATCAAGACAAAGGTTGGCCATCCTGGGCAAGAGGGCCTTTGTCACCCAAACAAGTTTTTCCGAGCTTGATAGGGTCCTTGAGGACTTAGAAATCAAGGGGGTTGCAGGGGTCTTATTAGACTTGGGGATGTCCTCATATCAGCTTGAGAGGTCGGGCAGAGGTTTCAGCTTCAAGAGAGAGGAACCTCTCGATATGAGGATGGATCCCGAAAACGTTCACCCGGCACATCATCTTGTAAATAACCTCTCTGAAACAGAGCTTGAAAAAATACTAAGGAATTACGGCGAGGAAAGGAGGGCCAAATCGATTTCCAGGGCCCTTATAAAAGCGAGGACGAGGAAGCCCATTGAGACTTCCTTGCAGTTAGGGGAGCTGATTAAATCGGTATTTCCTCCGTCGTTTCGATACAGGGCCAGACATCCGGCTACAAGAACATTTCAGGCCCTCAGGATTGCAGTTAACACGGAACTACAGAATCTGGAGACATTCCTGGAAAAAATCCCAGGCTTGATGGTTAAAGGGGGCAGGTTGGTTATTCTTTCGTATCATTCGCTTGAAGACAGGCTCGTCAAACAGACTATGGTAAATTGGGAGCAAAGGTGTACCTGCCCTCCTGATTTTCCCGCTTGTGCCTGTGGAAAGGTCCCCATCTTCAAACGTCTCTTTAAAAAGGGACTCAGGGCAAGCCAGGGGGAAGTTGAGGAGAACCCAAGGGCCCGCAGCGCCATACTGAGAGCTGCAGAAAGGATCTAGGCATGACAAGGCGGGAAAGGGTCTCAAAGATGGTCAAGGCACGGAACGGCAAAACTGGGGTGCGTGTCAATAATTCGCGGCTCAAGACTCGCCGGTTTTATGTGACCCGAAGGCAGGTCTTTTTGATCATCTGCATGCTCTTTTTGTTTATGGGGAGCAGCATCGGGTATGTGTGGTCAAATTTTCAAAGCACGCGGATAGGGTATGATCTGAGTCAATTGAAAAAGGAAGAGATGAAACTGGAAGAAGAAAACCAGAGGCTGAGATTGGAGCTGGCAATATTGAAATCACCCCAAAGACTGGAGACCCAAGCAGGTGAAAGATTGGGTTTAAGACAGCCCACTCCCGAACAGATAATTGTTTTGCAATGAAGGTAAAGGACAAAAAGTGGATCCGATTTCGCATCTATGTGGTAACCGCTTTTTTCCTGCTCGGGTTCGGAACCCTATGGGCAAGGGCCTATCAGTTACAGGTCCTTGAGAGCGATCACCTAAAGGCCATCGCTCGTCAGGGCTATATAGGCAAAACCAAACTCCCACCAAAACGGGGTACAATATATGACCGCGAGGGTCACGAGTTGGCCCTGAGCGTTGAAGTAGCATCCATCTACGCCCATCCAAGACGGGTCAAGGAAAAAGCCAGGACGGCAAGAGATCTTTCCAGGATTTTAGAAGAGAAGCGGGAGAATATCCTGCGTCTACTAAAGAGCAAGCGCTCCTTTTGTTGGATTAAGAGAAAAATTGCCCCGGATGTGGCCAAAAAGGTCATGGCCCTGGACCTGAAGGGGGTGGGTGTCATTCCTGAAACCAGGCGTTACTATCCCGGCCGTGAGATTGCGGCCCATCTGATCGGGTTTGCCGGTACTGATCATCAAGGGCTTGAAGGCCTTGAAAAGAAATATGATAAGCATTTGAAAGGGCCGGACTACAGTCTGATCCACATGCGGGATGCCCTGGGTCGCCCCTTTGCCATCAGCAGACCGAATCCCTCCGGCCATGGCATACGTGATCTGATCCTCACCATTGACAAAGACATCCAGTACAAGGCACAGCAGGCCCTCAAGTCAGCAGTAGAGAAAACAAAGGCCAAAGGTGGTCATTGCTTGGTCGTGGACCCCATGACAGGAGAGATCTTGGCCATGGCAACAGTTCCCGAATTCAATCCGAATATCTTTTCCGAATACAGTCCAGCGCAATGGAGAAACCGGAGCATCACAGATTGCTTTGAGCCGGGTTCCACCATAAAGGCCTTCCTCTTGTCCGCGGCCCTTGAAGAATCTGTCGTATCACCCAGCACCAAATTTGACTGCGAACAGGGGGAATTCAAGATCGGCCGCAATGTGGTTCATGATACCCACCAATACGACGTTCTAAGTGTCTCGGACATTGTTGTGCGCTCCAGCAACATCGGTGCAATCAAGATTGGCAAAAAGCTCGGATACGAAAAGTTTACGACATACCTGAAAAAATTGGGCTTTGGCAGCAAAACAGGAATCGATTTACTTGGAGAGAGAAATGGATTTATCAGACCCGCAAAAAATGCCAGGGCCATAGACCAGGCTACGGTCTTTTTTGGACAGGGCATGACCACCACCTCCCTTCAACTCGCCATGGCGATGTCGGCCATTGCAAACGGCGGAAAACTGATGCGGCCCTATGTGGTGAAATCGATTGTGGATCGATCAACGGGTAACGTTGAAAAAAGGCGCCCCAGGGTAGTGAGGAGGGTCTTCTCGCAAAAAACGGCAAAGGAAGCGGCAAGGATTTTGGAGGGTGTGACAGGGCAGGATGGAACAGCCCCAAAGGCAGCCATCAGGGGCTTTAGGGTGGCGGGAAAGACCGGAACCTCGCAAAAGGTGGATCCAAAGACAAAGCAATACTCCAGAACAAAATATGTGGCCGTCTTTGTGGGTTTTGTCCCCCTTGTGCAACCCAAATTGGTGATCCTGGTCGTGGTTGATGAGCCCAAAGGGAGCGCATATGGCGGTGTGGTGGCTGCGCCCGTGTTTCGTAAGGTAGGGAGGTGGGCCCTGAATCACCTCCGGGTCAATCCCACTAAGACGCCATCCTCCCTGGCCCACGCCCCTGAGGCTGTCTCAGATAGCCACGTAACCCTTCTGGGGAAAAGAGGTGACAATGCAGGCACAGAGGCACAAAGAGGTCCCGGCACGAACGCAACATCAGGCGAGGTGGGGCGTATCGCGGATGAATTAAGGGAGGGGTCGCTCCCTGAATTCAGTGGCCTCGGGATGAGGGAGGTGCTCAAGCGGGGAAGGGCCTTGGGCCTGAAGGTTCATCTGGAGGGGACAGGACTCGCTTTCCGGCAGGAGCCTAGTGCCGGAACCCCTCTCCAGGAGGTCGCCGCGGTGAACGTTAGTTTCAGACCTCCCGGTTGACCCTCGATGGCCTTTAATACTCAGGACGAGCGGGGAGCCTTGAGGTTCCGGTAAAGGGTCAAGATGCAGTTGGGAAAATTGTTGGAGGGATTGGAGATCAATGAGCTTTCCGGTGACCCGGGACTGGAGATAGAGGGGGTAGAATATGATTCCCGACGGGTAAGAAAGGGGTCCCTATTCGTTGCCCTTAGGGGTCATCAACGGGACGGCCACGGTTTCATCAGGGAGGCAATTCAAAAAGGGGCCGCAGCAGTGGTTGCTGAAAACGCCCGGGTTGGCAGAGATTCCCGTGAAGATGTTGCGATGGTGCGGGTCCCGGACACCCGCGAGGCCCTTTCCGGGATTGCCGCGAGGTTTTACCACAGACCTTTTCAAGGCATGAACTTGATTGGAATCACCGGTACCAATGGAAAGACCACCACCAGTTACATTTTGGAATCAATACTCTTGGCCTCGGGGGCCAAACCG
>JABMQV010000729.1 GCA_013203065.1 Desulfobacteraceae bacterium
CCGGAATTGTTTACGTAAAACTCGAAACTCGAAATTTGAAACTGAATACTTGATAGGGGCTAACCCTGCACCCCGTAATCCATAACCCGCAACTAATCTCTACCAGGTCGTGGCCGGTTTCGGGATCCCCTGGTGGTAGGGCGGATAGAGGGAGAACTCTAATTCCGTCCCCATCATCTCGTCCACGAGCATCACGGCAGAGAGGGAGGCCCCGTCCACTCCGCCGCCCCATAATCGCTGGCCGTACTGGTCCCCAACAAAGAAAAGACCGTCCACATGGTCGCTTCTCAAAGGCGGGCGTTTCTCCCCGATGGGACGCCAGTTGCCGTATGCCTCATCAGAGGGTGTCCAGAGGACGAATTCCACGTTTTCTTCCCAGCCCTTGAAGGTCCTTTTGAACCACTGCATGCAATAGTTGATGATGCGCATCACCTTCTTTGGATCGCGCATCTCCTTGTCGGTGAGGGCCGTTGAAAAGATGAAGTCCCGCTTGCCTTCGGGTGCCCGCTTGGCACAGGCGGCCATATTCCACATGACCATGTCCACGGCTCCGATGAATCCCTCGTGTTTGATAATCCCCGGCATCCAGATAAAGCTCCGTTCGTCCACCTCATACTGGGCCCAGACATTGTCCTTGATGCCGATAAAGGCGGAAAGAAGCCCGGCTGACCAGAATCGGTTCTGGAGCAGATCCACCCATTCCGCGGGGAAATGCCTGGGATGCAGGACATTAAAGATATGTTTGGGGGGGATGTTACAGATGACCGTATCGCATTCAATGGTTTCAAATTCCCCTTCTCTGTTTCGAATAATAACCCCACGAGCCTTACCCTCTTCCACGATGATCTCTTCCACAGGTGTGGACCTCATGATCTCGCCACCCGCCGCGTTCAGTGCCAGTTCCATGGCCAATGGAATGGCCATGCATCCGGGGTCTGCCACGGTGGCCACAGATCCCGAGTGCAGGTTCATATGAATATCCCTGGCAATGGCCATGTACCCTAAGAAATCGCCGGCCGGCGCCATTTTGGGTTCTGCCATGGCGTTCTGGCAGGCCATGACCACCTTTATGTAGTCGTAGGCTTCTTCATTTTTTGTCAGGCCCCGCTCTTCAAGCCAGGTCTGGACGTCCATTTCCATGGCCGCTGCACATTCCTCCATGGAGAGGCCACCCATCTGTTTCAGGGCACTTAGGGTCTCGCGATATCCGGTCTCCGTCTGCCAGGGATACGGTTTTCTGCCCGGCACCTGATAAATGCTGTTGTCCCGGCAGTCCACAAAGCCGAGGCCGTTGTTCACCGGCAGATCCACCGGTCTTCCCAGATAGTCCAGCAACAGGCGGCATCTGGATTTGTTGCCCCAGAAGAGCCCGTGCCCCCCGTTTTCAAAGGTATATCCGTCTAAGAGACCCCGGGCGAACATGGTTTTGATGTCCGGTTCACAGTAGGAGACCCAGCAACGGCTGTCTGCCAGCGATTTCATGAACCCTCTGTCGTCCAGTTCTTTGCCGTCGATGGTGACCTTATCGCCCTTGCCGGTATATGAAGCCACCCGCCCACCGATGGTGGGGGACTTTTCCAGGACCAGCACTTTTTTCCCATGGTTTTTTGCCAGAAGAGCGGCTGCACCGCAGCCGCCGATACCCGAACCTACGACGATAACATCGTACTCTTTGTCAGCCATTTGAAAACCTCCTCAAATCATTATTATGGTGTCCATGAATTAGTGGAAAACGCGTCTGCCCCAGGGCAGAAAAATTCCATTTTTTGGTAAGACACACCAAAACAAATCAATACTCTGCAAGAAAAATGCCGTTTCCCGGAGTTGTTAAAAGAGGCATGATTGCAGGTTGTTAGCAAGAAATGGAAGAAAAGTTGTCTTTTTTGTGCACAACATGTAGTTTTTTACGGTCCAAATATTGTTCAAGCGGCTTGACAAATGGGGTTGTTCCTTTTAGCCTGCAACCGGCAGAAAGATCGTTCAAAACATGGAGGCCTGACCCCATGGAAGCCCTAATATCTTATGAACAGACCCCGGATCATCACCGAACCCTGGCAGTTGCTGCCCTGTTTCGGGCTGACTTTTCCATCGACTGGCTGCTCGATCTCCTCACCGGTAAAAAACCCTCTCAAATCCTCGTGCATCTGGAAGAAGGGATCAAAGAAGGGTGGCTCGTCAAGAAGGAGCCGGGGTGTTATTGCTTTGTGAATGAGGGAAAGAGAAAGAAATGGGCTCACCGGTTATCGGAGCAGGAGAAAAGACAGCTTCATAGCCATATGGCCGATATCCTGATGGGAGAATTGCCGGATGACGAGAATAAAGCCCATGCCCTGTCGCACCATTTGATCCATATCCCTAATAACATTGACCGGTGCCGGTACCTGGTGAAGGCCGGGGATCTCCATCTTCGAAGCTATATGGCGGAAGACGCGCTTCAATGTTATAGCAAGGTCCTGGAGGATCTGTCCGGTTCAAGCGGGGATGAGGAGGATCTGCTGTTCAGCGAAACCGCCATCAAATACTCCAAAATCTCCACGGCCCGGCACGGTACGGCCAGGGTCCTCTCGGTCCTGCAATCGGCCCTGAAACGGGCCAGGAAACTGAATAACCCGAAATTACAGGCCTTGCTCAAGATGCATATGGCCAAGAATGAATGGCTCAGATCACGGTACACCAGCGCCCTGAAGCAGTTTGAAGAGGGGTGGTCCCTGGCCCAGGAGCTCAATGACCCCAAGTTGATGCGTTCGGCTACCACATTCAGCACCTTTTTTCTCTTCTGGCAGGGACGATTTCGGGAAGCGGTGCGGATTTACGAAAAATCAGTCCCTGATATCGAGAAATATCCCAAAGGGGGATTTCCCCTC
>JABMQV010000730.1 GCA_013203065.1 Desulfobacteraceae bacterium
CAATTATAAATGTCCAGCAGTAATGACAGCTTGTTTCATAATTTTTTTGCCGAGGCCCTAATTTGTAACTGTCCAATTGCCATATATTTTGTGGCCATTTTGTGCTTGACGCACAATGGGGATTTCTCTAATCTCCGTACTCAAGAAAGCAACTTCTTATCACACCTTATCACTTGGAGAACTAAAATGAAAGCAGGCTTCTTACAGTATTCCCCGGTATTTTGTGATCCGGAAAAAAATTTACTGAAGCTTTCAGAAATGCTTGATAAAGCTCCAGATAGCGATCTTATAGTTTTGCCTGAACTGTGCAATTCAGGTTATAACTTTGTCAGTCGTGAGCAGGCTATGGAGTTTTCTGAAGATGTTAATCATAGTAAATTCATCGATTTTCTGCAGAGATATTGCCAGAAAAAAAACACTTGGATAGCCTCGGGAATTAATGAGCGATCAGGAAACTCTCTTTTTAATTCAGCCATTCTGGTTGGTCCAGATGGTCTTGCGGGAAAATATCAAAAAATTCACCTTTTCCTTAATGAGAAAGATATTTTTTCACCTGGGAACGCCGGGTTGCCAGTCTTCGATACCCCTAAAGGCAAGATTGGGTTGCTGGTATGCTTCGATTGGATTTTCCCAGAAGTATGGAGAATATTAGCGCTCAAAGGTGTAGATGTGATTTGTCATTGCTCAAATCTGGTTTTGCCGGGGTTTGCTCAGCGATCTGTCCCGATCCATGCCCTGTTGAATCACGTTTATGTAATAACAGCCAATAGAATTGGTACAGAGAAAAATCTGACCTTTACGGGAATGTCTACCATTGCTGATCCTAAGGGCAATGTAATTTACCAGGCATCTGCTGAAGAAGAAGACATAACAGTTTTTGACTTCGATATTGCACTTGCGCGCAATAAGCAAATAACTCCTAGAAATAATCTTTTTGCTGATCGGCGGCCAGAACTTTACCAGGAATTGTTAACGCTATCAGGGGAAGATAAAATTTATTGATTTTACACTATAGATTTTACATTTCGCACAATTGGGGCATGATTTCGCGAATTATGTCGAAATTAAAAGTCTTTTTTATTGATGGTTAGACAGGTTTGAGGCCTTTTGATGATGGAGGATGAGAATGCGTATTATTCGTTTTGAAGATGAGCAGGGTCAGGTTCGCTATGGGTTTGATAGAGATGTTGTGCGGGACGGTGTTGCAGGTGACCAGACCGAACTTTTAAAGGGTGATCCATACAGCGGATTGGAGGCCACTCGTGAAAAGGTAGGGCTGGTCCGTTTGCTTGCTCCCGTTGTCCCGACAAACATCTTCTGTATCGGCCGGAACTACGCGGATCACATAGAGGAATTTGACAGGGATGTTCCGGAGTACCCGATTCTCTTTTTTAAAAACACGGCTTCACTAAATGACCCCGGCGCCCCCATTCGCATCCCCAGATGCCAGATGAAGGGGCCTGAGGTGGATTATGAGGGAGAACTGGCCGCCGTGATTGGCAAACCGGCACGAGATGTGAGCGAAGAGGAGGCGCTAAATTATGTGTTGGGGTACACCGTATCCAATGATATTTCTGCTCGGCGCTGGCAAATCCAGGGCGGCGGGGGTCAGTGGTGCCGAGGAAAAGGGTTCGATACGTTCTGCCCACTGGGACCATCGCTGTTGACACCTGATGAATTGGGAGACCCTCAAGAACTCCATATCCAAACCCGTCTCAATGGTGAAGTGATGCAAAACAGCAACACTTCACACATGATTCATAGTGTTGCGAGCCTGATTGCCTTTTTGAGCCAGGATACCACCTTGTTACCTGGCACGGTTATCTTGACCGGTACGCCTTCCGGCGTGGGCTCTGCCCGGGACCCCCGGGTTTTCTTAAAAGACGGGGATATCATTGAAGTGGAAATCGAGAAGATCGGGGTGCTACGGAATCCGGTGGTGGCGTGATCACCGATTTTTGGCTAATTTTCTGGGAAGCGTTGTAGACCAGGTCGATCTTCATCTTATGCCTTTGCCAGCCAGCCTTCTTTGCTCTTTGACATTGTGGCTTTTTGCAGGCGATCTGATTTTTATGCCTTGGACTCGGGTCAAACAGATCGCCGCAATAAACACAAAGAATCTTTTCCATGGTCACTTTCTCCTAATCAGAGAAAATGACCAAATTTACAAAAATTATGCAACACTGCCAGATCAACACAAGACTTTTTTCAATCATATTCGTCTATTAAGTTTCATATAGGGTAGGGTAATACGTAAACTGATCGGGTAACTTGTTGAACTTAAAAGGTTTACAGGAAATTATCGGTGATTTGTTTGAATAAGTAGTAAACTCAGGATAGTCCTCCATGATGGGACACTTTCAGTCCCTACTCCTTACCGGTTTTAATCGGCGCTCTCAACGGC
>JABMQV010000087.1 GCA_013203065.1 Desulfobacteraceae bacterium
CTGGATAAAGATGATGAAGTTCGTGCCATCATCGTTACCGGTGCCGGACGGGCTTTTTGTGCTGGAGCCGACCTGGATCCCTGCGGCTTCGCCGACCGTCAAAAGGAATTAGGAACTGACAAGGTCCCCCGCGACACCGCAGGCCAGTTCACCCTGAAGGTTTATGAAACAAGAAAGCCGGTAATTGCTGCAATAAACGGTCCGGCCGTTGGTGTGGGGACGACCATGACCCTCCCGATGGACATTCGCATAGCCTCTGAAGCGGCAAGGATGGGTTTGGTTTTTAACCGGCGCGGTATGGTGCCTGAAGGATGCTGCACCTGGTTTCTTCCTCGTATCCTTGGGCTGAGTCAGGCTGCTGAATGGATCTTGACGGGAAGGGTGTTTTCTGCCCAGGAAGCGTTGAAGGGAGGGTTGGTAAGCAGGGTGCTCCCGGAAGAGACGCTGTTGCCCACCGCCCGGGAATTGGCTCATGAAATAGTAGATAATACCTCTGGCATCTCTACTGCCCTTTCCCGCCAAATGCTTTGGCGGATGCTTGGTGCGGATCATCCCATGGAGGCCCATAAACTGGAATCAAAATGCCTGCACTATATGTTTCAATCCGCCGATCTCTTAGAAGGAGTCGCTTCTTTTCTTGAAAAACGGCCTCCGAAGTTTGAAATGAAACCGAGCACTGATATGCCCAGCTTTTTTCCATGGTGGATCGACCCCCCTTACGAAGAAGATTAGGAGCGGGGGGCCCATTATTTGACAGCACGGAAGCATACCTCAGGAAGGCCCAGCTTTTTGTTGACTCACCTATTGGGGATGTCTATTGTGAAAGGACAAAGTTATATTCTTATTTCCATATCTTGAAAGAGGTCAGTCTATGGTGAAAAGCAAGGTTGTTCAACCGGACGAGATCAAGTGGGAACCTCACCCGCAGTTGGCAAATGCCGAGGTGAGCTATCTGTTGTCCAAAAGGGATGAGAACGCAGACCTCACCTGCCTGTTGGTGAATCTTCCTGCGGGTACGGAGGTCGAAAAGCACATCCATGAAAATTCGGACGATATCGTTTACGTGGTGAAGGGTAAGGGGAAGATGTGGATCGACCAGCTAGGGGAATTTCCCATGGTGCCGGGCGCCTTTGTCAGGATCCCGAAGGGTGTCTTGCATCAACCCCGCGATATCGAGGAAGACATGCTGGTCTATGATGTCTTCTATCCCTATCTGGCCTAAATTGGTCGCAAAAAATATTACATAAAGGGATGAAATATGAGCGTTGCAACTGCCATAAAATACAATTTCGAAACCGGGGTCTACAGACCGCCCAGTGAAGGCGGTAGCTATTCCCTACTGATTCGGGTAACCCGAAACTGCCCCTGGAATAGATGCGAGTTTTGCAGCATGTACAAAGGGGAAAAATTCCAATTGCGCTCACCGGAAGAAGTCAGGCGTGACATTGATTCAATTGCGACCATCTGCAACCGTCTCAAATCCATTTCCCGGAAACTTGGTTACGGCGGTGAAATAAACAGAAATGTGGCCATTGCCCTGCTGGAGAAAGAACCCGAGTTCAATACGAACCACGGGTTTGTAATGGTCTATGATTGGCTTATTTCAGGCGGAAAAACGGCATTTTTGCAGGATGCCAACAGCATAATCCTGCCCACGGAAAAGCTCGTGGATATCTTGAGGCATTTACGAAAGACCTTTCCATCGCTAAATCGGGTCACCACTTACGCCAGGTCAAGAACGCTGGCCCAGAGAAAACTAGAGGAACTGGTGGAAATTCGTAAGGCCGGACTGGACAGGTTGCATGTGGGTCTGGAGACGGGTGATGATGTTCTGCTAAAGAGAATAAAAAAGGGGGTTACGAGTCAGGGACATATTAGCGGGGGCAGAAAAGCCATGGAGGCCGGGTTTCAGTTGTCCGAGTACTGGATGCCTGGATTGGGCGGAAAAGAGATGTGGGAAGACCACGCAAAAAATACGGCCCGGGTCTTAAACGCAATAAACCCGGACTACATTCGGTCGCGCCCCTTTTTCCCCTCACCCGGCTCCCCGCTTTTTGAGGCCCACCGCA
>JABMQV010000088.1 GCA_013203065.1 Desulfobacteraceae bacterium
CCCCATATCATAAATCGAGAGGTCGACGAATTCTCCTTTGTTGGCGCTGTTAACAAAATTGGCGAATGTCATCCGGATCATGTCGTAGGCCAGAAAAAATTCTGCACGGCCGTTTATTTGCTCGTAAAGGTTTTGGGCGGTGAACTGCTTGACCTTGTCAAATATCTCCCATCCCTTTGGAGCGAGAGACACAATCCTTTTGGACAGATTTTGAGCTCCCAGCCCCTGAATCGATTCCGTTTCCCGGGACGCTTTTCCCCCATGTCCTGTTGTTGACTGTGCAAGACTGCTTGAAGGGTCTTTAAGTCGGATCGTCAGCCCGGTAGCAAGCACCAGGACCGGCAACCAAACGCACATGGCCCGCATCAATATCCTGGCCGACTTCATCCTGAATATCGGGTCAAAAATTCGCATTCAAATTTCCACCAGTTGATCTTACCGTAAGCATGAAGAATCTCAATCCAGGAGCTTGCCTTCGATCCACAACGGGTTCTGGTCGTGGAACTCTTTTTTGACCTTGAACCAGATTCCACTCGAATGGAAGGCCGTTATCGCGACTCATGTGTGGGGATACAGGACTTGGCCGTATAGATAAACAGACCTCTCACCTTGTCCCAAAAGTCACCTCCTAAAACAAACAGACTGCACAGAAGCATGAGATCACCAATGACGTTCATCATGACCCGGTGTGTTTCATATCCAGGAATGTGGTGGGGAACATAAGCTATAAGCCAGGCGAAAATGATCGGCAGCAAAAACATGATAAGCCCAACATTGTAGCGTGGTCGGCTTACCGTATCTTGGGGCGCAATTTTCTTGAAAAAACCAAAAAACCTGCGCTTCATGTAGTTAAAACCGGTTTTCCCCATCATTGCAGCTGCTAATACCCATAGAAATTCAGGCATTCCGAACATAAGAGCCCCTGAGATGGCTGTTTTCCATCCGACCGGCAGACCTGTGGCCGCCACCAAAGGGATAAAGACTGGGCTGATCAACCCGAGGACAAACAGAACCATCCCAAAGCGAAATCGCCATCCAACTCGGGTTTCTTCTTTGGCTGTTTTCTCTTTTACCATTCTTCGTCTCCTTTTCCTGTTGCACCTTCTTTCTGTCCGGCGGTCCCCAGGACCTGACAACCACCCCCTGTCAAGGCCAAAGATATCAAGGATAATAGCGCCTCAGGTTTTTCAATAAAGTGTTACCTCCTGAGGAGGTTGTCAGCATCCTCAATCAATTCCTTGAGTGTAGCCTGCTCGTCAATTTCAAAGATTGTCTCAAATTCGCTTTCCATGGAGTCCTTTACGGAAACCCCGGAAACTGGTTCGATCGATGGTGAGCGAGTTGAAGGCAGGTCGGGTCCTGATGGCGCAAGAAACGCAGCAGGTGGAACAAAGTCATTTCTGTTGTCGAGATAGGATCGGTATTGATTCGTGCTGAACATCCCCTCATCCTTCCCGGTCAGAATTGCGTTTTCGATCTGCATGAGCCTGTTATCACGTATCATGCTCTTTACGGACTGCGTACCCTTCAAAATGGAAAGAAGCGGAACCCGATAATTGAGTCGCTGCAGAAAGACAAGCTTCTGAATGACCAGGAAAGTGAGCGTGGAGGCGATTTGGTTACGAACCGAATCCTGGGTCTGGGGGTGGAATGAGTTGCAGATACGATGCAGCGCATCTTCTGCAGAGGAAGCATGGAGCGAGCCGATCACCAGATGGCCTGACTCGGCGGCATGCAATGTCAGGCGGATCGTTTCGGGTTCTCTGAGTTCTCCCACCACGATTACATCAGGGTCTTCGCGCAGAACATCCAGAAGTCCCTGCTCATAGGAGGGTACATGTGTACCAAGACCCCGTTGTACAATGAGTGATTTCTTTGACGTAAAGGCATATTCTATGGGATCTTCAAGGGTAACAATATGCGCGTTTCGGTGCGCGTTGATCTCTTCTATGATGGCGGCCACGGTTGTGGTTTTCCCAGAACCCGCGCTTCCACAGATCAGGATCAGTCCCGATGTGAGCGTGGAACAGTCGAGAAGTGAGGGGTGAAGGTTAAGATCATGGATACGGGGGACACGACCGGGGAGCAGACGAACCGCCAGGCTGAGTCCGGTGAGTGCGTGAAAAAGATTAATCCTGATTCGAATATGGCTCACAGTCCGTGCAAAATCAACGGAAAGACGCGTCCTGAGCACTGTTCGGTCCTTTCCGGACAGGAGGTTTTCAGCCAACTCCTTGATCTCCTGGTGACTCCATGAGTCATCCTGGAAAATAATTACCCCGTTTTGTCTGAACGCAACAGGTCGGCCGCTCGTGATATGGATGTCTGAGACATTTTTGCTTGCAGCGAGTCTTATCATCTTGGCCAATCGCTTCATCACGTACCCCCAGGAAAATATACAGGCCTTTGTCCAGGGCCATGACCAGATTCAACAAATGATGGCCTTGCAGGAGACCCGATTCGAGGTGTTACATCCAGGTTTTGAATTCCTACTCACGGCGTCAACTTAAAATCCTGCGCATCCTCCTCTTCAATCATTTCTTTCACGTCTCTCAGATAGGTATCCCAATCAAACAACTCATCCCATTGGTATTCTAAATCCACCATCGTACCCGGGCCCTTGGCGTTGACCAGCATATTGAGGGTATCTGTCAGGATCTGGGTTTGAAGTTCGCTATCTCCGGGTCTTCCGCACTGATGACCCAAAGGAAAATCAATGAAGACGCTTCTGGGAGCCTTGACCTGTTGCATCATGTCTCGACATGATCCCAGGTAGACCGTGGATAGGCCGGCATCCTCAATGGCTCGGGCAATCAGTCCAACGGACTGATGGTCCAGTGGTCAGGCCGCCACAAGCAAGACTGCATCCGTGTCTTGGGCTTTCAGGGTTTTCATCATCTTGGGGACGGTTTCCTCTACCAGGGCCGTCCGTTTGTAAAGCCGACCCATGCCGAGGGTAATGGTTGTGGGGGCAAAGCTGCCGATATGGCCGCCGTCTTCAAGGTCTTGCAGACGCTGGAGAGGAAAAACGCAGTTAAAATCCTCAAGCGCGGCCCGGTGGTCAAAATAGTTGTGGTTCAGTCTGAGCCTCTCAAAAGGAGTGTCTTTGGGAATTTCCCGGAAACTAAGGTCATTGACCGCCCAAGGGTCAAAGGGTTCCTGATCATCCCGAAAGACGCCACCCGAACTGATCAGCGACAAACATGTCTTTTCCAGGGGTTTCTCTAACGGGGTCCACGGACTTTCAGTAAACTCCGACCACTTATAGGGCGGAAACCCCTGGTTCCGGTACATTTGGTTAAGACAATCCACATAGTCGATTCTTCCCATCATACACCTCGATTGACCTCGGATCACAAACCGGGCAGTGGTGTGCGACCGGGCCTGATAGTTGTTATAAGTCCATTTCCCGGGCCACCAATTCGCGGTGAAAATCAGCGTCTCCAAAAAACAACTCAGCCGCCTTGGCCCGTTTGAAATATAGTCCCAGGTCGTGCTCTTCCATAAAGCCCAGTCCGCCCAGGACCTGATGGGCCAAGGCCACGAGTTTGCGATAGGCATCGCTCACCCAGGCCTTGCACAGGGACGCCTTTTTTTCGAACGGCTTGCCGGCGGAAACCAGCCAGGCGGCCTCATAGGTCATGTAGGTTAACGTATCCAGACAGGTCAACATGTTGACACAGTGGTGTTGGACAGCCTGAAAGGACCCAATGGCGCGACCGAACTGGATCCGTTCCTTGGTCCAGGGGATAACCAGGTCCATAACCATCCTGGCCCCACCCGTCATCTCTGCGCATTTGGCCACGGATGCCATCAACTGGGTTTTTTTGACCACCGGCCACCCCCGGTCAAGTTCACCCAAAAGGGTCGAGCGGGGGATCTTGACCCCGTCAAAGATGACTTCACATTGTTTGTCACCGGCCATGGTAACGAGCGGGTTTATGCTGAGTCCGTCGCTTGGGGTGTTGACCAGGAATAGACTTATGTCTTCATCGCCTTCCCCGGTCCTGGCGGCGCAAATCAGGCTATGGGCCACGTGAGCATCCGGCACAAACAACTTTGTCCCCGAGAGAACGTACCCATCGTCTTCGGGGGTAGCTGAAAGTCTGATCCCTTCCGGCGTGAAAACGCCCTCGGTTTCGGTCCAGGCCAGGGTCATCATCCGTTCACCGCTGACAAGACCTGGAAGAATATCGGCCTTCTGTGTTTCTGTGGCTGTCTCCAGTATCATCAGCCCAGCCAGGACAACAGTGGAAAAAAAGGGCCCGGGAGCAGCAAAATAGCCCATTTCATCGAGTAGGACCGTCAGGTCAAGAAAATTTCCCCCGAATCCGCCATATGTTTCCGGCACCAGGAGCCCCATCCAGCCGAGTTCCGCCATTCCATGCCATAATTCAGGTGTGTAACCTCTTGGGTCATCAACCATGGCTCGGACAAATCCGCTGGGGCACTCCTTTGACAAAAACCTGTTTGCAGCGTCCCTGATCATGGTCTGCTCTTCATTAATATCGTAATTCATCTCCTACGCTCCTTTTATTTAGGGGGGAGATCAAAGCCACGTCCTTCGCGCGTGGATTCTTCACTTGGCCGGAAGTCCCAAACCCCTCAAGGCGATGATGTTTCGCTGGACTTCATTGGTCCCGCCATAGATTGTCTCCACTATGCTCCAACGGTGCTGATGCTCGACCCTTCCTGCAAG
>JABMQV010000731.1 GCA_013203065.1 Desulfobacteraceae bacterium
GGATCTCCTTCAGAGATCTTTTCACCATAATTCAGCACGACGATTCTGTGACACAGGGACATGATAAACCGCATATTGTGATCCACCACAATGACGGTTACCCCTCTTTCATTGATCTTTTCGATCTTCTCCTTCATGTCCGCCGCTTCATCCATATTGAGCCCTGCAGCAGGTTCATCAAGCATCAAAAGATCCGGTTCGGTGGCCAAGGCCATTGCAACACCCAGAGATTTCTGATAGCCGTAAGGCAAATTGTTTGCCTTCTGATCACGAACATGGCCCAGACTCAAAAAATCAAGATGCTGCAAACTCTTCTCCAGACTCTTGATTTCCCCATCATGGGCCTTCTTAGTATGAAAAAGCTGATTAAAAAACCCCGTTTCCCGTGTGAGGTGAGATCCCCGAAGGACATTTTCCAGGACGGTAGCCTGCGAATAAAGAATCGTTGCCTGAAACGTCCTGGTCAACCCCAAACGGACCAACTTATTGGGTTTGAGCCCTGTCACATCTTGACCCTTGTAGATAATGGCACCGTTATTAGGCCGATAAACGCCACTAATGAGATTGATTAAGGTGCTCTTTCCTGATCCATTAGGGCCAATGATACCCAGTATTTCCCCTCCATTCAGGGACAACTTGACATCTGATATGGCCACAATGCCGCCAAAATTCTTGGTCAATCGCCGTATTTCAAGCAAAGGGTCCATAGCCTTTCAAACTCTCTGTCTTCTATAAGTCGACGTTTGTCTTCTTTCTCTTGAATCGCACACTGGCAAGCCCTCCAGGCATGAAGCGGAGCATCAAAATCATGACGAGGCTGTAGAGTATCCACTGATACTCTGCGGCGCCCCTGAGAATTTCTGGAAGGGGCATCAGAATCAATGTCCCCAACCCCGCACCCAGAAGGGCGGTAATCCCGCCAACCACATTGTAGGCTATAAAATCAAGGCCAAGCCGCCAAGTGAAATCAATGGGTGATATATACCGGATGTAATGGGCAAAGATGCTCCCAGCCAATCCCACCAAGAACGCCCCTATACAGAAAGCAAGGACCTTATACTTGAACGTATTGACTCCCGTGCATTCTGCGAGCACATCATCTTCATCAATGGTACTGAGTGCCCTTCCAAATTCGGATCTAATAAGGCTGAAGCAAACGGCACAGACCAAAATGGTCGTGGCTAGAGCGAACTGATAGAGAGGCACTTTCCCTGCAAGGGAGATAGGCCCGAGTGTGGCCGCAGGAATGTCGAAAATTCCGCCTGAGCCGCCGCAAAGGCTCTGCCAATTTACGAAAATCAGCCGAATTACCTCCCCCAGCAGGAAGGAAGTGAGCACGAAATAAACCCCTTTCAGCCTCAAAATAATGGGCCCGAAAATTAAGGCCATGAGGGCGGGAACGACTCCAGCCGCTGGAAAGGCAATAAGAAAGGGGAGCTTTGCCTTCATCACAAGCAGGGTGGACGTATAGGCCCCGATTCCCATGAAACCGGGGTGGGCAAAGGAGAGAAGCCCTGCCCGCATTAAAAGATTCAGGCTAACAGCACCTATAAGGTGCAAGAAAAACAGAATGCTCAGATGAAGAAAAAATTTTTCAGGATAAATAAAAGGCCATAAAACCAGGCAAAGTACCAGGAGTGCTAACCCTCCCCAGATCACCCACTTTTGAGTCCCACGGGGTTTCATCAAACCACCTGCTTGAAGAAATGCTGACTCATACTGCGAAAAAAACTCATCTCCCCACCTCGCCAAAAAGCCCCGACGGTTTAAAAACCATGATGATCATTATCAAGACGAATGTCATGATGGCAGCAAAGGCCCCCCCAAAATAGGTGGCCAAGAAGCTTTCAGAAATACCGATGACCAGCCCCCCGACCACAGCACCCGTGATATTTCCCAGTCCACCAAGTATGACTGCCATAAAGGCCTTTACCATGGGCATGGCGCCCATATGGGGCGTCAAGGCAAAGATAGGCCCGACCAAACCGCCTGCAGCTCCGGCCAAAACGGTTCCCACGAAAAATGACAGGATGTATATATAATTGACCCTAATTCCCTGAATAGCTGCGGCCTCTTTGTCTTGAACAACGGCCTCCATTGCCAGGCCTGCCTTTGTCTTTTTAAGGAAAAGATAGAAGGCAATCAGAATCACGATAGTGTAAAGGACCACAATAATTCTGTCATAAGGCATAATGAATTGCCCTGATCTGAACACCCCGACGTAAGGGGGAGGTATGGAAAAGTCTTCAGCCCCCCAGATGAGAACAGCGATTTGTTGCAGGCCGATTGAAACGGCAAAGGAGGTAATGAGAACGTGAAGCTCCCTTTCCCTAAGGGGCCCGAAGACCAGCCTTTCAAAGAATATTCCCAATGCACCCATGCAGAGGGCACTGACAATAACCGCAGGAAGGTAACCGAGGATGCCCCATACGCCGTAGAACATATACACGAGAAACGCGCCCAGCATGTAAAACTCACCATGGGCGAAATTAACAATCCTCAGGATCCCAAAAATGAGGCTAAAACCCAGGGCCATCATCACATAGAGGGCGCCTATGGTTAACCCGTTTATAAAGATCTGAAAAAAGAATGTGAGGGACATGGTACCCCCTATCTCTCTAGGTATAACTTGTGGTGGAAGACACCCGCCTTCCACCACAGACAACTGTCATGCTACGGCTTAGGAATGATCCTCTCGTATGTCACAATTTTACCATCTTTTACTTGGCTGATATAGAAGGGGGTCATGATTTGCTGCTTGATCCCGTATGTCTTCTCGCCAGTCCACCGGATTGGCCCGAACATGGTTTTATAACCATCCGTCTTCAGCAAGGCCATTCTCACCGTTTCAGTATCCAGGCTGTTTGCCTTTTCTATGGTATCGAAGAGCATCATGGCTGCGTTGTACATTACTGGACAATAAGGATTGATGA
>JABMQV010000732.1 GCA_013203065.1 Desulfobacteraceae bacterium
AGAAACTCTCAGGTATAGGAACCGTAAATCGGGAAGGAAACATATCCACATGGCTTAAACCCAAAGGTTGAAAAGAAATGTCGGGTATGAAAGGGTGAGGGTGCGTGGAATTTTTTCCGAGGCGAGGTGCAGTTGCACTCACCTGAGAACAGGAAAAACCGAGCACAGGTCCAATTGGGGCGCTATAGTGAGACCGAAGTGGTTTACACCCCCGAGATTTTGCAACATTAAGAAAAACATTGGAAGGGAGAAAAGACCATAATGACTTCTTTTAAGTGCTTGTTCGAACCCATAAACATCGGGAAAATGAAGCTTAAGAATAGAATTGTTCTTGCACCTATGGCAACCCATTATGGCACGAAGAATGGGAGGATGACCCAAAGACAGATTGACTATTACCTGGAGAGAGCACGGGGGGGGGCCGGGCTAATTGTGTCTGAATCAAACTATGTTACGTTAGAAGGTCGTGGCGGCATCAACCGCCTGGGTCTATACGATGATCACCAGATTCCGGAGCATATGAAACTAACAGAAGCTATCCATGGGGAGGGAACGCTTGTGTGCTCCCAATTACACCATGGAGGGAGCACGGTTTCTATGAAAGCAATAGGACAGCATCCTTTGTCCTGTTCCACCGTTCCCCTATTAACTCGGGGGGAACTCTTTGTGGGCAATATTCCGCGCCGGCTATCTGAAACCGAAATTCAAGACTTGATTGGTAAATTTGCAAAAGCTGCATGGAGAGCGAAAGAATCCGGTTTTGACGCAGTGATGGTCCACGCTGCCCACGGTTATCTGATTAATCAATTTCTTTCACCTCATACGAACAAAAGGACCGACCGGTATGGTGGCAGTGATGAAAACAGGGCCCGTTTTCTCATTAAGATTGTAGAATCCATCCGAAAAATTCTGGGAACCGAATTTCCAATTATGGTTCGCGTAACCGGGGAAGAGTTGTTTGACGGCGGGTATGGAATTGAATTTATTCAAAAGGTAGCCACGTGGTTGGAAAATGCGGGCATTGACGAAATCAGTGTCTCGGCCGGAAACTATGAAGAGATGGAAAGGATGGTTGCCCCGCCAAATTTTCCGGAAGGTTTTCTTGCCCACAATGCTGCAGCTATAAAGGAGGTCGTTAACATACCGGTTGGGGTTGTGGGCCGAATAATGAGTCCGGAAACCGCAGAAGCGATTATCAAGAAAGGAAAAGCAGACCTCCTGTATCTTGGGCGGGCGCTGATTGCGGATCCCGAATTTCCCACAAAAGCCGAAGAGGGGCGCGAAGCAGAAATCCGCCCCTGTATCGTCTGCAACAAGGGTTGTATTGATCGGCTCTTAGCTGGTTTAGACATCACATGCTCTGTCAACGCCTCTCTTGGCAAGGAGGCTTCAAAAAAGATCTTGCCCGCAAAGGAATCCAGGAATGTTCTTATCATAGGCGGCGGTCCTGCAGGCATGGAAGCCGCAAGGGTGGCTGCCTTGCGTGGACACCATGTAACACTATATGAGAAATCAGCAGAATTGGGTGGGGCCCTAAATAGGGCCATTCTTTTGCCACATAAAGAGCCCATCGCAAGCTTAATTCGATATTACGCCGGACAGATGGCCCTGCTGGGTGTGACCGTAAACCTTGAAAAGGAGGTTACCCCGGAGATCATAAATGATATGAAACCCGACGTAATAATACTGGCTGTTGGAGCTGAACCGTTTCGCCTGGGGCTACCGGGTGCAAATCTCCCCAATGTCTTTCTGGCTGAGGAGTGCATGAATGACCCTGCCTTGATTGGAGATCCCGTGATCATCATCGGAGGTGGTCTCTTGGGAGCTGAATTGGCTGAAGCATTGGCAGATCAAGGCAAAGACCCCCTCCTTCTTGAACAGTTGGATTCAATCGCTGGTGAAGCCGGCTTTATCATCAAGAAGGAGCTACTAAAGAATCTATGCAACAAAGGCGTGAAGATGCTTATAGACACAAAAGTCATTGCCATCTCCCAGAATGGGGTCATAGTGGAACGTTTCGGGGGGAGGGAGACCCTGGAGGCCGAAAGTGTCGTCCTTGCAATGGGGTATCAGCCGCAAAAGGAGTTGGTGCAGCACCTGGATCTAAAGGACATGGAGTTCCACCAGGTTGGTGATGTTGTCAAGGCTCGGACGATCATGGAGGCGGTCGAAGAGGGCAATCGAGTCGGTCTATTAATCTGATCTTGCGTTTCAATACGACACCTGGTATAAGCCGCCGCGCTGCCCCCATCAACGGGTGAACCGTTTGCGTAGATGGCTTTCCTTACTTCAGCCAGCGTGCCGCTGCGCTCGGATCTTGAGAAACCTTTACGCAGTCAAGTTTCAAATTTGGTGGGGCATCAACTAAACATTTTGGTCAGCACTATAATCTGGATCAGGAGGAG
>JABMQV010000733.1 GCA_013203065.1 Desulfobacteraceae bacterium
AGTGTCGTAATAGATGTTGTGGCGCTGATCGATGGCCTCTTCGTCCTGGTCATCGGTGCGGGTCTTGAGTTCACCGCCGCACACCCTGCAGCTGTCGCCATCGGGCTTGATTGCATCTATGAAAATATTGTTGGGGTGGTTGTTGTCATTGACGCACAATCTTCGCCCCATAATGCGATTTTTGGCTATTTGCCGGTCCAGGATCATCTCGATTACGATATCCAGGTTAATTCCCTCCTGACCCAGGGCCTTGTCCAGTTCCTGGGCCTGGGTGAGGTTGCGGGGGAAACCGTCAAGGAGCCAGCCATTGTTACAATCATCTTCTTTTAGTCGATTCAGAATCATGGGGATTGTGATGCTGTCCGGAACCAGTTCGCCCCGGTCTATATAACCTTTGGCTTCCTTTCCCAGATCGGTTCCCCTTGAAATATTGTCTCTGAAGATAACCCCTGTTTCAATATGGGGGATGCCGAATTTTTCCTTTACAATCTTACCTTGGGTTCCTTTGCCGCTGCCGTTCGGTCCAAAAAATAGTATCTTCATTATTTCATCTCCTTTTTATGAAATTTTCGGGTGAAGCTATTTCAAAACCAAATTCCTCTCAAGGGGTTACGGCGTGTCGAGAAACGCCGGCATCAACGCATAACCCTTTTGAAAGGCAAGGCCGGATTTTTTGGCAAATTGTTCTGAAAACCCGGGGCCTTTGATCTTTCTCGAAAGTTCTTTCTTGCTACCCCATGCAAATGGGGTGAAATCATTCACGTGGGTCTTCTTACTGATGGGTGTGAGATGATCGCTCGCGATCATTATGCGATAATCCCCAAAAGCGGCCATCCCCTTCAGAACGGTTCCCACCACCTTTTCGTCAAAGGCTTCAATAGCCTGTATCTTTTCCTCAATGTTTCCGTTATGGCTTGCCTCATCCGGAGCTTCCACGTGGACAAACACAAAATCAAGCCGCTCAAGGGATTTCAATGCCCCCTCTGCTTTGCCAAGATAATTGGTATCAAGATAACCGGTGGCCCCCTCAACTTCTATAGGTTCCATACCCGCACAGGCCCCGATCCCCTTCAACAGATCTACCGCGGAGATAATGCCCCCCTGGAGACCGAATTTATCTCCAAATAGCGGAAGGTTCGTGGCCTTTCCCTGTCCCCACAACCAGATGGAGTTGGCCATCTCCAGGCCTTTTTCATTTCTCGCCAAATTAACCGGATGTCTCTCAAGATATCCCCATGACTGACGAATGAGGCCCGTGATCGCATCCTGTGTGTGACGATTCAAATAGGAGGCCATGTTCTGGTCCAACACGTCATGGGGAGGAATGGTTTCGCTCTCCAGAGGCCCCCCGCCCCACACCAGGAGGTGCCGGTAAGCGACGCCCGGATAGATCCTTATGGCGGGGATGGTTAATTGCCCTTTCAGCCCTTCAACTATCTGCCTTCCCTCCTCGGTGGAGATGTCTCCTGAACTGTGACTGATCATCACGATCTCGATATCTGATCTCCTGTCGAGGGTGACCAGATTCATACGAAAGGCCACCTCATCATCACCGAGGCTCACACCCATGCTGGCCGCCTCAAAGGGGGCCCGGCCACTATGATAAATGCCAGGATCATAACCGAAGAGCGAGAGGTTGGCCACATCACTCCCCGGTTCCATATCGTCCGGAATGGTCTTCACAAGACCAACCCTGCAGGCAGCAATTCGATCCATATTTGGGGTCCTGGCCACCTCAAGTGGGGTTTTTCCGCCCAGTTCCGGCAGTCCATAGTCGGCCATGCCGTCTCCAACCAGGAGTACAAATTTTGTTTTGGGTTGATTCTTGGTCGTCATTTGGTTAACGGTTCTCCACGCGGATCATGACTGTCTTGCCCATAACCACATCCAGTTGATCGATCACTGAAACAGCCTTTCGAACGTTGCTCTCAAGGGCCTCGTGCGTCAGCATCACAATCGGCACAGAACCGCCCGCATCCCGCCCCTTCTGGATGACAGAGGATATGCTGATCTGTTGATCGGCCAGGATCCCCGCAATTCTTGAAAGGACGCCCGGCCTGTCCAAGGCCGAAAATCTGAAATAAAACTCGCTTGTAAGTTCCTCCATGGGACGTATCGCAATCCCATGGCCGGGTGGGCGAAAATGGGCAAGGGGGGGCATTATCCCGTTTACCCCCAGCCGGATATTCCTTGCCAGATCGATGATATCCGAGACCACGGCACTTGCCGTGGGCCTTTTGCCTGCCCCCAGGCCGTAATAGAGATTGGGGCCCACAAAGTCGCCTTCCAGATAGATTGCATTGTAGGCTTCATTGACGTTTGCCAGGATATGGTCCCGAGGGATCATGGCAGGATGAACCCGGGCCTCTAACCGATCCCCAAGGTTCCTGCCTATTGCCAAAAGCTTGACACTGTAACCAAACTCACTGGCAAAACGGATGTCATCAGGGGTCAGAGAAGAAATCCCTTCCCTGAAAATCTCTTCAAAAGATGCCGGGCTCCCGAACGCAATGGATATGAGGATGGCCAGCTTATGTGCTGCGTCGGTGCCATCAACATCCAGGGTGGGAGGATCCTCGGCAAGACCCAGGCTTACAGCATCCTGAACCACCTTCTTATAAGGGTGGCCTTCCTGGGTCATCCTGGTCAGGATGTAGTTGGAGGTTCCGTTCAAAATCCCCATAATCGTTTGAATGTGGTTGGCGGAAAGGCCACATCTTAAGGCCCGTACAATCGGTATTCCCCCACCCACACTCGCCTCAAACGCGAGACTCACGCCACACCGCTCGGCTGCCTGGTATATCTCCCGGCCGTGCTCGGCCAAAAGAGCCTTATTGGCAGTGACTACATGTTTGCCGCTCTCCATTGCCTTTAGGATATACTCCCTTGCCGGTTCCATGCCGCCAATGAGTTCTACAATAACATTCACCTTTGGGTCTTCGATCACATCCATGGAATTTGTGGTCAGGAGTTCTCGGTCAACAGTAATCCCTCTGTCAGACTCGGTATCCAGATCTGCAATTTTTCTAATTATCACTTCAGTTCCGGCACGGTTTGAGATGATCTCCCGGTTTTCCATAAGCGCTTCAACCGTTCCGGCGCCCACTGTTCCGAATCCAATGATCCCAATATTGATTTCCGACATAGCTCCCTCTCAACAGCCCATGTCTTGTATTATGAAGGGTTACAAAACCTGTCTGATACCCCTAATAGCCTGCCTGATGCGATGGGGATTTTCCACAAGGGCAAAACGGACATAGTCGTCCCCATACTCTCCAAACCCGATGCCCGGCGACACAGCCACCTTGGCCTCATTGATCAACATCTTGGAGAACTCAACCGAGCCCATTTCCCTGAACTTCTCGGGTATCCTGCCCCACACAAACATGGTAGCCTTGGGCTTTTCAATTTCCCAACCCACGCGGTTCAACCCATCCACCAGGGCATCACGTCGCTCCCGGTACGTCGATACAATTTCTTCAACGCAGTCGTAGGGTCCATTGAGTGCAATGATTGAGGCAATCTGAATGGGCTGAAACATGCCATAATCGAGATAACTTTTTATCCTTCGCAGCGCCCCAACCAATGAGGGGTTCCCCACGCAAAACCCTACGCGCCACCCCGGCATGGAGTAGCTCTTGGACAGACTGAAAAACTCAACCCCGATATCCTTTGCCCCCGGGACCTGAAGAAAGCTGGGGGGCTCGTACCCGTCAAATACGAGATCGGCATAAGCAAAATCGTGGATAACGGCCATATCATGCTCTTTACAAAAGGCCACTATTTTTTCAAAGAACCCCAGGTCCACCACAGCGGTTGTGGGATTATGAGGGTAGGAAATGATCAACATCTTCGGGGTCGGCCAGGTCTGCTTGGTAGCCGTTAGGAGGTCTTCAAAGAAATCCCTGTCAGGACCCATGGGTATGCTCCTGAGGTCTCCGCCGGCAATAATCACGGAATAGGGGTGTATGGGATAGGTGGGGTTCTGGGCAAAGACCACATCACCGGGACTGATGGTGGCAAGCACCAGATGGGACAGGCCTTCCTTGGCGCCGATGGTGGCGATGGCCTCCTTGTCGGGGTCCAGGTCCACATCATAGCGTCTTTTGTACCAATCGCAAATGGCATGCCTCAGCTTGGTGATGCCCATGGACGCTGAGTATCGGTGGTTGTGGCCTTTTTCCGCGGCCTCAACAAGCTTATCGACGATATGTTTGGGTGTAGGGATATCCGGGTTTCCCATCCCAAGGTCTATGATATCCTCTCCTCTGTGCCTTGCCGCCATCTTAATCTCATTCACGGTGGCAAAGACATAGGGAGGTAGCCGGCTCATTCTCCTGAATTCTTGCATGACCTCAATCTCCTCAAGCAATTCCTGCGACATCTGGCTGTCTGAAATACGGACGATCACCCGGTTGGGAGAAAGCCTCGGAGTTCACCTGCCTTTGTTTCCTGTCAACCAACGGGGCCAGAAGGACTTTATTACAACATGGGCGATGAAAAATCAAAAGTTAATTTTTCGCGTGTCTGCAAGCGCTGATTCAGTTTTGTAAAGGATATTGAGGTGTCTGACTTAGAGGAATTTTGGAGGGGCCAGACCGTTCATTGCCCGGGCGGCTTTTTTGGGAAAGGGACAGCGACCGGGAGTCCTGAGCCACGGTTACTGTCCCTATTTGGTCCGCTATTTTTTGGGTGTCCTGTCGAGCTTGTTTCTGATGAAGTTGAACTCGCAGTACTGATTGGTGAGACAGAGCTGCGAGGGAAAATTAAACACCCACTTATTATAAAGCCCCGTCAGTTTCAGATATGTCTCAAAGATAGCGTAGTTACAGTCCACCTGGATCTTCTGGTTGTATTTCTCCGCCTCATCTGGGGGGATCAAGTTCCAGATTACCTGGGTGGTGTAAGGGCAATCGTAACAGCGGAGGGTAACCCTGTCTTCAGTGTCTTCCACGATCTCCATGGGATTGCCGAAAAGGGCAAAACTCTTGATCATAATTTGGGCGATATCGTGAATGGTCCAATCAGTGTCTTCGGGTTTTTTCCCGATGAGTTCACAGAGACCCGGCCATTCCAATTTGGAACGTATCTCCCACATCCTTGCGTAGAGTTGGGCCGCCCTGTCGGTCCCCACCTCCTCTTCCATGGCGGTGAAGGCAGCATAGTCATGCAGTGTCCACAAGACCATGGCATCATTGTAGGCCCTTTCCCAGGTGTATTCGGGCTGGAGTTTCATGATCTCTCGCATGTTGTCTATGAAGCTCTCTTTACGAATGTCCTTTGCGCATTGGCTACAACTCATATTGCACCTCCTTTTTTGGTTGGTTTTCGCTTCTTGTTGAATGTTTAAATCCCTCACGTCCCGTCGTTAAAACTCTGATAATGGGTCATACCTGAAACCCAGGCTCTCGGCCACCGCTTTGTGGACGACGCTTCCACGGATCAGGTTCATTCCCTTGGCAATCGCCGGGTTCTCCTTCATGGCTTCCTCGTAGCCCAAATTGGCGATCTCCAGCGCATAGGGAAGCGTCGCATTGGTCAGGGCAAGTGTGGAAGTCCTGGGGACGGCCCCGGGCATATTGTTCACGCAGTAATGAACGATGCCCTCCTCAACATAGGTCGGGTTGTCGTGGGTCGTTGGGTGACTGGTCTCGCATGATCCGCCCTGATCAATGGAAATGTCAACGATGGCAGCTCCCGGTTTCATTTTCTTGAGAAGATTCCGCGAGATCAGTTTGGGGGCCCGCGCCCCCGGAATCAGGACCGACGAGATAACCAGATCCGCTTTCACGATCTCTTCTTCCAGAGTGCCCTCGTTTGACATCAGGGTGGTCACACTGCCGCGCATCACGTCATTTATGTAATCAAGGCGCTCCTGGTTTATGTCCAGGATGCTGACCCTTGCGCCGTTTCCGACGGCGCTGAAACAGGCATGCAGCCCGGAGACTCCGGCGCCAATAATCACCACATACGCCGGGCGGACCCCTGGAACACCACTCAGAAGAATCCCCCTTCCGCCTGTTTGCGCCTCAAGACAGTACGCCCCTGCCTGGACAGCCAGTCGCCCGGCAACAGCGCTCATGGGTGCCAAAAGAGGCAATGAGCCGTTTTCGGTCTGAAT
>JABMQV010000734.1 GCA_013203065.1 Desulfobacteraceae bacterium
CGCCAGGACCGTGTATCCCATCTCTTCCAGCATCTCTTTCCCAGCATCAATAATCATATCTTCATCATCCACAAGAAGAATCGTCTCATCACCTTCTAAGACCTCTTCAGGTAGCTCCTTCTCCTTAATGACCTCCTTTTCAGATGCTGGCAGGTAGAACGTAAATGTGGTCCCCTCACCCTTTGTGCTTTGCACATTGATGATGCCGCCATGGTTCTTGATAATGCCATAGGCTGAGGCAAGGCCCAGACCCGATCCCCTTCCCATCTCCTTTGTGGTAAAAAACGGGTCAAATATCCTCTCCCGGGTCCTCTCATCCATACCCACTCCGGTGTCGGTAACCGAGATCTTCACATATTTGCCAGGGACCACACCGTATGGCTTTACATAGTCCGAACTGAGGTCCACGCTTTCTGTCTCAAGAAATAGCTTCCCACCCCCAGACATGGCCTGCCAGGCATTGATGTAAAGGTTCATCAAGACCTGTTCAACCTGTGTCCGGTCTACTTCAACCGCCCAGATGTCCTTCTGATACTTTGAGCGGATGGTAATTTCTTTCTTTGTCCGGCCAAACATCTCAGAACTTTTCTTGATTAGTTCATTAAGGTCAGTGGGTTTGACCTCATATTTCCCGCCCTTGGCAAAACCTAATAGTTGTTTGGTAAGTTCTGCGCCGTTTTGAACGTACTCTTCGATGTTCTTCAATCTTACATAATCCGGATCAGTGGGATATTTCTTAAGTAGCATCAGGGAGGCATTCCCCTGGATAGCCATAAGTAGATTGTTGAAATCATGAGCTATGCCACCAGCTAATGTGCCTATAGACTCCATTTTTTCGGCCTGCCGGAGCTGATCCTCCAGCTTACGGAGTTCCTCTTGGGCTAAGACGCGTTCAGTTATGTCCCGCCCCGCGCCACTTACGAAAGGTTCCTCCGCATCTTGCTTTACCAGTACATTTCGATATTCTATGTAATGGTTTTTCCCGTCCTTTGAAAGGTATATGGATACTCCGTCATAGGAACCTTTTTCTTTGATTTGGGCCAAGTACCCCTCTTTAAAGGTTGCCCGGTAATCCGGAAGCATGAAATCGCTAATAGGTTTGCCGATGAGCTCCTTGGGAGCATAACCAAGGCTATTGGCCGCGGCCCGGTTGACGGTGATAAACCTGCCTTCGAGGTCGTGGGAGTATATGAAATCACCGATACTGTCAAATAGATCACGATAACGTTCCTCACTTTTCCGCAAAGCCTCCTCCGCTCTCTTGCGCTCAGAGATGTCTTGGATAATGGCCAAGACATGAACTTTTCCAGTTTCTTCTGTAACTACTGAAGTGGAAATAGAAAGGGACTTTTTTTCTCCATCTTTAGTCGTTATCACCCATTCCTCTGCCTTTATGTCATCCCCCTCACGCATGCGAGCCATCCGCTCAACTGCAAGCTCTTGGACTTCTGGATCTGGATACATTGTTTGATGCCAGCCAAGTCTGTTGATTTGATCTATGGTGTAACCTGTGATTTGAGTCATTCGGGGATTCCAATGCGTAAAATTCACATATGGTTCATCAGGGATATTATGGCAGACACAAATTCCGTCTGCAGCGCTCTGAAGTATCTTCTCTAACATTGAAGCGTGTTCCCGTAACGCTTCCTCTGTCCGTACCCGATCAGATATATCAATTGACACCCCAAGCGCGCCAGAAGTTTGACCTCCAAAGTCGAAAATGGGGTGAACTGTAAAAAGAACAGGGAAATGTTCGCCCGACCTCCGAACCAGTGTAGTTACCCCTGAATAGCCCTTCTCACCCTTCTTGGTTAACTCCATTATATCTGGGAATTTTCCCACGTCCCCCGGAAGGTGGAGCATGGCCACACGCTTTCCAATCACTTCGTCTTCAGAATATCCAAACATCTTTTCCGCCCCAGGGCTAAAACTGGTAATCCTGGTATCCTTTCCCCCCACACCTAAATCCGTTGTGATAAAGGAAACATTGTCTGCTGCTTCGTATATTGCACGCAGTTTTTCTTCGCTCTCCCGCAGCACCTCTTCCGCCTGCGTTAAGGCGGTAATATCCTCATAAATGCCATAAGCACCCATTACCTCCCCATCAACAGTTATCGGAATGCCTCTGAATTTAACGTCTATTAAAGCTCCGTCCTTTCTTCTTCGCTGACCCAACCCTTGCATGCTTTTCCCGGTAAGAGTTGTTTTGGTATATGCGCTTGCTTTTTCTAGCTGATCACCGCCCACAATAAGTTCATCAAGGGTTTTGCCTTCAATCTCACTCTGGTCATAAAGAAAAAGTTCTTCAAAAGCTTCATTGCATCCAACAATCC
>JABMQV010000735.1 GCA_013203065.1 Desulfobacteraceae bacterium
ACGTTGATGAGAACGAAGTCCTTTTGGTCCATCATGGTTACGAATTGATCCACAGAGATATTCTTGTACCCGCCCTCATCCATGGACCAAGCCATTGGTACGATTGATCCGAGGACTCCTATCACAATCAGTTTCCTCAAAAAACCCGGCCTATCAACCTTCCTAAACATAATATCCCCCCCTCCTTGCACCATACTATTGGAACTTGAGACAATACGTTTCTCATAGCAATGGCATTGGCATCTGACCCCAAAAATTGCGCCTCGGGGTTTTCTCCACCGAATCCGCCGTGTGATTTTTGCGGTCTATGTCAGTCTTGAGTAGCGGTAGATGTTTCACTGTGAAATCGAGGGCCTTATCTGGAGGGACATATTCCCCATTTGGCCAGGTGAGCTGCGAAAAGATCAATCGCATTTCCCCGTCCCCCGTCTCCCCCATCATCGCTCGATGGCTGTGCGGTCTCAGGAAGGGAAAGAGGAATCCGATGACTTTTGCCCATGAAAGCCGCCTCATTGGTTTCGGGCCCGATTCAGACGGCTGGACAAAGAGCCCTTGCATCATGTAGTTCTTCGGCATCACGTGAACCAGAAAACCTTTGTGGCCTTCGTTGAGAAAGCTCTCGAGAGCGTCGGTTACCGGGCCAAGTTCATAGGCATCCTCAATTATTTGCTCCAAGGAATGATTGGATCGTGGAAAGATGGAAACTGCAATAACCTTCTTTTCCGGCAGGTAAACGATGGAACTTTGCGAAATCGTATAACGGCGCGATCCAAAGGCTAATGCCACGCTAGCAACCAGTATCACGACGTAACACACCGCCAGCGCCCGTCTCGGCGATTTTATCCACCCGAACAGGGCAGCGAACATCTTTCCGCCTGGCTCGCCGGGAAGGAACATGGCCGTGCGCTGCATATAATTGTGGTAGTTTTCACCATGTTTCGCCAGCATCCGTTGCTCCTCGTAACGAGCCAGCAGGTAGTAGACAAATAACATGCTGATATACAAGACAAGAATTATGAAACGTGGCCAAAACAGCAAAAGCCCCAAGCCTGATATGGCCAGAAACAGGTATTGTGGATGGCGGATCCACCGATACAGGATGTTTGTGACCACGCGCTTCCCGCGAAATTTTGCCGTATAGATCTGAATGGCGCCTATCAAAAAGAGAAACAAACCGAGGGAAAAGAGTGTTCTCCCAAATGCGTTTAGAAAGTTGAGAAGGGCACTCTTGGAGACCACTGCATGGGGAAGAAAAAATCCGGCCAGCCATGCCGTGACTTTGTAGCCATAGAGAAAATTGAGTAAAGGTCCATATGCAGCATAGAAGTATGCCGCGAAAGGACTGATCATGATAATTATTTCCAAAGCGATCAGCAAATAGAAGGCAACCAACGAACCCCTCACAACACGCCTGTTTATTGCCATGGTTCACTCCTCTTGAGATTCTACCTCCAGGTCCCCGGGTAGCTCCTCAACACAGAAAGAACAACCACACTGTTGGTAGGTGCCCATCAGGTCTTTCTCTATCGAATGAACATATTTATGAAGCATCGGATCAGTAATACAGCCGGCTGTGCTTACCTCTCTTCTCATTGTTAATCTTCCTTTCATGGAACCTTGCCCCATCCCTATCACTGCCTTCCCCACCTGAATGGCAGATCGGCTCCATTCTCTGAGTTGATAAAATCGCTTTGGGTAGCATTGGGCTTCGTGCAACTCAGTAAAGCAAAGATCATACCACAAGGTGGTATTTCACGTTTAAGCTGCTAACTCAACGTCCCAGAATTTCTACAACATAATGAAATTGATGGGTTTCGTTGAGGTCTGTGCCCATACATCGCAACTGGAATAATGGAATGGTGGAATAGTGAAATGTTGATTTTGAAAAGAAAAAACACTTTAAATCTATACAGTTATGTCTTGCATGTCAAAATATCTTTGTCAGCAAACTGTTGTCCCGTTTCGGCAAACTCCATTATTCCATCATTCCAGTATTCCCTCTAGGGCTGGAGGCCATTTGGGGCGAAGCCCATAAGTTCACTTGTTTTTTTGGTGATTACCCTGCTATTTATAAGATGTTTTTGAAAAAGAAAGAGGCGATGTGGATATAAAATATCCAGTATCTATCACTGAAATGTATCCATGTGGGTAAAAAGTAGCCAGAGAAGAGAATCACACCTGTTGTTGACTATTTTTTTCTGAAATGATGTTTGAAATTTGAGAGCAGGCCGCGCCCTTCAACGACAAGCAAGACATAAGGAGGACAAAAGTGATTTCAGAACAAGCACTCGCCAAACTGTCATATCCCGAAGCCCCCAAAATGGTTACCGACAAGGTGCCCGGCCCGAAAGCCCAAAAACTGCTTGAGGA
>JABMQV010000089.1 GCA_013203065.1 Desulfobacteraceae bacterium
CCATCACACCTTGTAAGCCCCGACATTAGCCAGGGCCATGCTGGCCGGGCTTACAGTGGTGGGATCTGTCATGACATTGATACAGCAGGTGATCCCTGAAGCAAAGGCCTCTTCCAGCAGGGGACACGATGAGAATCCACACCCACAAAACGTGGTTTCCTAACACGAAATGAACGAAACAGTGGTAGCCCAGTCTCCTCCGGCATCGGGCACCGGTGAAGCTTACAGCTCCATTAATTGTCCGCCGGTAACATTGATGGCCTGGCCCGTACAGTAAGAAGAGGCATCCGAGGCCAGAAACGCCACCAGATTGCCCACCTCTTGGGGTGCGCCTATCCGGCCAAGGGGAATTGTCTTGCACATTTCCTCTTCTCGCGCCTCAACAGTGGTGTCAAAGAATTCGGCTTCCAGACCAAAACGCCATTTTTCAAGATCTGTCATAATCTGCCCCGGACAGATTGCATTGACCCGTATGTCGGCCCCGGCCAGTTCCATTGCCATCACCTTTGTAAGCATTATTACGCCGGCCTTGGCAACGGCGTAGGCCCCGTTGAAAAGAGGCGGCACCTTTCCGGCCCTGGAAGCCGTATTGATGATACTCCCGCCGCTCTCCATCATCATAGGGAGTATGGCCCTGGAGACACGGAAGACGCTGTGCAGATTGACATCAATGGTCTTCATCCAGGCAGATTCATCATAGGTATGTACAACGTTTGGCACCCCAAAGGTGGCCCCGGCATTATTGCAAAGCACGTCAATGTGATCAAAGCGCTCGGTTATCTTTTCCACCATCCTGCCGATGGCGTCGTTGTCCGTCACATCCACCTTCACCGCCAGGGACGTAACAGAAAATTCCCCCATGATTTCTTCGGCAATGTCGGTCATTTCATCCTGGGTTCCCGTCTTGACCAGATCGTCCCCCTTACTCTCCCGGCCCAGATCGGCAACCACCACATGGGCTCCGCAGGACGCCAAGCTCCTGACAATCGCATACCCGATCCCGGTTCGTTTTCCAGAACCGGTTACCAGAGCCGTCTTCCCCCTAAGGTCTGCGTACATTCGTCTTCCCCCGTCCCATTTTTTGTAGATACGCCCACCCCGCTATCTTCGAACGTCATTGGATAACTGATCGATACTTCATTTTCTGAGACAGATCAAGGGGCGACGAGGCCTTTTTCAAACCAGTACCCACAGGTGATTTAAAGAATGCGATAACCAAATGAGGTGGAGGGCGTCAAGGGCTTCATTTACACCTCCGGGCAGGTGTGGTATTGATTAAAATGGATACGTGATGACCAGATCAATCATTCATCTTGATATGGACGCTTTCTACCCGGCGGTCGAGATTCTTGATAACCCCGAGCTAAAGGGAAAACCCGTCATAGTAGGGGGGAGCAAGGAAAGGGGTGTTGTCTCATCTGCTTCCTATGAAGCCCGCAAATTCGGTATCCATTCCGCCCAACCCACGGCGACCGCCCTGCGCCTTTGTCCAGACGGAATATTTTTGCCGGGAAGAATGTATCGGTATAAGGAAATTTCAAAGCAGGTGTTTGAGATATTTCATTGCTTCACGCCCCTGGTGGAGCCGCTTTCCATCGACGAGGCATTCCTGGATGTTACAGCCGCCAGGCGCCTCCTTGGTGACGCTGCTGAAATCGCCAAAAAGATTAAACACAAGGTTTTTGAGGAAACCGGGCTCACGGTCTCGGCCGGTGTTGCGCCATCCAAATTTGTGGCCAAGATCGCTTCTGATATGGAAAAACCTGATGGTCTAACGGTTGTACCGCCCGACAGGGTCAGGGAATTCCTGGACCCGCTTCCCATCAAGAAAATGTGGGGCGTCGGGAAAGTCACACAGAAGGCCTTAACCCGGCTAAACATCCATACCTTCAAAGATTTAAGCCAAATTCGGGTTGAAGTCCTGGAGCGAAAATTCGGAACACAGGGTGTCAAATTGCATACCCTGGCCCTGGGGATTGATGATAGGGATGTGGAACCGGAGCGTGAAACAAAATCTGTCGGTCATGAACGGACTTTCATGAAGGATATCACGGACCTGGCTGATGCAAAAAAAGAACTCCTTGCCCTGGCAAACAAAGTGGCCGTCAGGATGCGTAGAGAGAAAGTTACCGGCAAAACCGTATCTCTGAAGGTAAAGTACGATGATTTCAAACTGATAAGCAGGGCTGCGACGCTCCCAAAACCCACTGATGACGGATTTGAGATCTATTCAACCGCATGTCGCCTTCTCCAAAAGACAGAGGCGGGCAAAAGGCCGGTCCGGCTCCTTGGTATCTCTTTGTCCCAACTCTTTTTTCCTGGCGCAGGGGGACAGCTACCCCTTTTCAATCAGGATCAACCATCTCAAAGGAGAAAAGAATTGAACATCGCCCTGGATTCCATACTTGAAAAGCACGGTGAAAAAAGCCTCCGACCTGCCACACTTTTTTCCAAAAAATAATGGGAGTGGTGGATGCACTTTTCTTCAGTGGCGACTAAAGAAGCCAATAGACGTATATTTTGCCGAAAGTGACTATGTCTTATCACCATAGATTTCAAAATTGTTTCAACGATACAAAGGATACCAAATCATGTTTTATCTCAAGAGATCTGTCAGCGCGTGGATAATTTTGATCTGTGTTGTCTGTTGGCTCCAGGCGGCTCCATCATTTGCCGCCGTCGACTATTGGCCGACCCAGGGCTGGCGTGCATCAACGCCCGAAGAACAGGGGATGGACGCTGCCAAACTGGCAGACATGTTGGAGTCCGTCAAGGAAAAGAACTATGGTATTGACAGTATTACCATCGTCCGCAACGGTTATGCGGTGACAGACGCCTATTTCTATCCCTTCCGGAAAGGCATGAAACACGTCATCCACCCCTGTACCAAGAGCATCACGGATGTAAACCAACCCGTCCTTGAGTTTTTCCCCGATCAAACCTTCATAACGCTGATCGTATCGGCCTTCAAAGACGGCAAATGCGTTTTCCTCACGGCACACCCGTGGCAATATCCGGATGAGGTGGCGCCAATCGTCGAGAGTCTGACATTCAAGGAGTAGGGTATAAAGAAAAAGTTAGCCGTTCACGGGTTCAAAGGTACCAGAGGTTCAAAGGTTGTATGCTCATCACCATACGCCATGTTATAAACGTCTTGTACGGGAAAACTGACCGCTTCCACACCCCCACAAACCTGCCCGCCATTGCCGACCTGTTGGGATATGCCCGTTCCGTAAATGACAGGCGAGGCAGGCGGGTCTGGAACACGGAACTTGTCAGTGATGTAGCAAAACCCTAATTTTTTGCGAGGATTTAGGGAATCAAATTTCAGCCTTTTCCATAACCCTTAACGTTGAACCCCGCCCGC
>JABMQV010000736.1 GCA_013203065.1 Desulfobacteraceae bacterium
GTTCCAATGTGGCGGCCAGTGTCGTTACTGCGCTGGCCATCATGGCGGGCAGGCCTGAACCTGTGAACGGTTACCTGAAACATTAAATCTAGGAGGCTGTCCGAGAATGAGATAGTGAGGAAACCATGAAAGACAATAGGGGGGTCTTATATGGCCTGGGCGTTGGTCCTGGTGATCCCGAACTAATCACCTTAAAGGCTGCTCGGGTATTAAACGTGGTGGATGTGGTTTTCGCCGCAGCATCCACCAAAAACGCCTACAGTCTTGCTCTGAGCATTGCCAAGCCCCACATCCCGGACTCAACACCTGTCCGGATGCTCTATTTTCCCATGACGCAGGATCAAGAGGAGAAAAAGAAGGCCTGGGAAGAACATGCCAACGTGATCATCGAGGAACTAAAGCTGGGTCACAAGGTCGCTTTTATCACGCTTGGAGACATCATGACCTATTCCACGTACGGATACGTTCTCAGAAACGTTGAAGAAATAGCGCCTCAGTTTCCCATTATCAGTATACCGGGAATCACCTCCTATCAGGCAGCCGCCGCCTGTGTGAATATGCCACTCGTTGAAGGGGAAGACTCCCTGCTGCTGACATCCGGCGCCAAAGGAGGAGACCGCTTGCGTGAATTCGCTGCCAAACCCGAATGTGTGGTGTTTCTCAAGGCCTACCGAAACGTGGAAGATATTGCCGCGGCCATCGAGGAAGCCGGCGGGTATGAGGAATCCATCGGGATTTCCAATTGCGGCCAGAAGGATGAAAAGATTTTCCGAGATATCGACGAACTGTGCGACCGCCACCCCGACTATTGGACACTGATCGTCGCAAAACAGAAAAAAGGCGATGAGACCCAAAAAACCTGAGCCAAAATACCGCACCCTGGCCTTCTCCTGCGGGATTTCCCTGGCCATTCTCATTGCCGGCATGTTGCTGGTGGATAATCTCGGGATTCACAGAGTCTGGGCCCAACTCCTTTGGCCGCTCACCCGGCTGATGTTCTTTGTCACCATCGGGCTTGCTTTCGGACAGGTTATTGAGGCCTCGGGTTGGACCAAGACACTGGCGGCACTGGCCGGCCCCTTGTTTCGGTTTGGAAATCTGGGCGACCGTTGCAGCGCCGCATTTACGACCGCTTTTTTTTCAGGGGTTTCTGCCAACGCCATGCTCCTCGAGTTTTATAAGACCGGAAAAATCGCCCGAAAACAGCTCTTCCTATCCAACTTTGTCAATCAGCTGCCGGCGTATTTCCTGCACCTGCCCACCACGTTCTTTATTGTCATTTCACTGACACGATGGGCAGGGGCACTCTATTTTCTGTTGACTTTCGTTGCCACGCTTTTTCGTACTGCTGTCTTGTTGGTTTACGGCCATTTCCAGAAAAGGATGGGCCAAAATGCCGAGGATAACGGAGGCCCGGTGAAAAACATCAAGGAGGAACAGCGGTCCCCGTTATGGACAATCATCCGGGACCGGTTGCCTGCCCGGGTCACCGGCGTTGCCATCTATGTGCTGCCCATTTATGTATTGGTGTATATACTGAACGCCGCTGGCATGTTTGAGATGGCCAGAAGATCTCTGGCGGCTTATGTGGTAACCTCGATCATGCCTATGGAGTCCCTTTCTGTCGTAATATTGAGTTTTGCTGCTGAGTTCACCTCCGGCTTTGCAGCTGCAGGGGCGCTCCTTGACGCCGGGGCACTGACAACAAAACAGACAGTCCTGGCCCTGCTCATCGGTAACATCGTCGCCTTCCCGGTTCGCTCGCTGCGACATCAGTTGCCACGTTACATAGGGATATTTTCGCCAAAAATGGGGACCCAACTGTTGCTCATGGGCCAGGGGTTTCGGATTGTGAGCCTCGTTTTGGCGGGATTGGTCTATTACGCTATAGGATGATCCATAAAAAAGGCAAAGAACTCCGTTCTGGGTTCACAACGGGCACGGCTGCTGCCGCTGCAACAAAGGGCGCCCTTATGCTGCTCCTTGAAGGACGGGCACCGGATCATGTGACCATAAGGCTGCTTACCGGCAATACCATCCAGATACCGGTCCATTCCTGCCTCCAGATAGATGACCGGACCGCTCAGTGTTCGGTCATCAAGGATGCCGGAGATGATCCGGATATCACCCATAAGGCGGAAATCGGGGCCAGGGTCCGTTTCTCAGACCAGGCAGGGGCGAAACCTGTGACGGTTACCGGTGGGCAAGGTGTGGGAAAGGTCACAAAGCCTGGCCTGGGCATCTCCCCCGGGGAACCGGCCATAACCCGGGGACCCCGTAAAATGATATCCGAAGCGGTTCAGGGGGTTTTGGAGAAACATCGACTCCGGGGATCCGTCTCCACCGAGGTGTTTGTCCCCGAGGGTGCGAATCTGGCAAGGAAGACCCTGAATGCAAGGCTGGGTATCCTGGGAGGAATTTCCATACTCGGCACCACGGGTGTGGTTCGGCCGATTTCCCATGAGGCCTATATTGCCACCATTGATGCAGCTCTGTCAGTGGCAAAGGCATCAGGCCTTGACCAGGTGGTGTTGACCACTGGGCGCCGCGGTGAGCGCTTTTCCCAAATGTGGTGGAAAGATTTGCCGGAGGAGGCCTTTATTCAAATCGGCGACTTCTTCAAAATATCCCTGACCAAGGTCGCGGAAAAGAAATTTAAAAAGGCCTCCATCACCGTATTTTTCGGCAAGGCCGTAAAGATGGCCCAGGGCATTCCCCATACCCATGCCGCCAAATCAAATTTGAGCATGGAGAGATTGTCGCAATGGGCTCTGGAATTGACAGGTAATAAACGTCTTGCGACCCGGATTGCCGGCGCCAACACCGCCCGACATGCCCTTGATTTTATCCTCCCCGAATTTCCGGAAGTGGTTTTCCGGGTCGGCGAAAAAATGGTGGCATGGGCACGGACATTTGCCGGATCTTCGGTTCGGATTCAAGGCATCATTTATGGTTTTGAAGGGGACAAAATCTTCGATTCGGAGAGGACCTGACCATGAAACCGGTGACCGTTATCGGAATGGGGCTTTCGCCCGATGATCTGACAGAGAGGCACAAACAGATCATTCGAAAGGCGGATGTCCTCATGGGAGGACAACGGCATCTCTCCTCCTTCAAGGATACGCCTGCCCTCAAAAAAGAGATTACCAGGGACCTGAAAGGTGCCATAGACTTTATTCGGACTCATATGCCAAAAATGACTATCGTGGTTTTGGCATCGGGAGACCCCTTGTTTTTTGGGATTGGTGCCATCATTTTGGACGCGCTGGGACCGGATCAGGTTGAAGTGCTGCCAAACATCTCTTCCATTGCCGGTGCCTTTTCCAGGATCAAGGAACCCTGGAGCGACGTAAAGGTGATCAGTCTCCATGGCCGCGATCGTGAATCCGAACTCCTAAAGGCCATTAAGACCCATAAGCGTGTGGCTGTCTTTACCGATCCAAAAAAAACCCCGGCCTGGCTGGCCGATTTTCTTATTTCAAAAAGTTCCGGTGATATAAGCATCGGGGTGTTTGAAAGGCTCGGCGCACCGGATGAAAAAATTGGGTGGTATGACTTGGAGGAGGCGGCTCTTTTGGACTTTGCAGAGCCTAATGTAGTTATTCTAAAAGGGACAAAACAGGCATGGGAAGCAGCCCCGGCACTTCACCTGGGCATGGCAGAAGAGGCCTTCGATCACGAGGGAGGCCTTATTACAAAACCTGAAATCAGGGCGGTGACGCTGGCAAAACTCAGCCTCCTCCCCCACCACACCCTTTGGGATCTCGGAGCTGGCAGCGGGTCGGTCGCAATTGAGGCCGCGCTTTTCGTCACCCATGGGAAAATCTTTGCGGTGGAAGAAAAGGCGGAAAGAATCGAACAAATCAGAACCAACATCAGCCGGTTTGGCGCTACGTGCATCGAGGTGATCCAAACGGTTCTGCCGGCGGGTCTTGAAGCTCTCCCTTCGCCGGACCGGGTCTTTATCGGCGGCGGCGGGCAGAAACTTGATCAAATCATAGGGGTTGCCGCATCTGTGATGACGTCCGGCGGAGTGATGGTGATCAATGCGGTGTTGTTGGACAATCTCGAAGCAACCGTAAAAACCCTCCGGGAGTTTGGCTTTGAAACAGAAGTGATTCAGGTTCAGATCCAGCGCAGCAAGGCCATGCCCTGGAGCCAGAGATTTGAGGCCCAAAATCCGGTCTGGATCATTTCAGGCAGAAAATAGGATCCATCATGTCAAAAGATAACTACCCGGTCATGTTTGTCGGCGCCGGCCCCGGTGACCCGGATCTCATTACCGTCAAAGGACAGCAGGCCTTGAGCCACGCGGACATGGTGATCTATGCGGGGTCTCTTGTCCCGGAGGCGGTGCTCAAGTGGACACGACCGGAGGCTACGAAGATCAGCAGCGCCTCCCTGGACCTGGGTCAGATCATTGATGAAATAGAGAGGGCCTTTCGGAAGGGAATGCGGGTGGTGCGGCTTCACACCGGTGATCCCAGTCTCTACGGCGCCATTTTCGAGCAGATAGCGGCGCTTGATAAACTCGGTATTCCCTGTCAGGTCATTCCAGGGGCCACGGCAGCCTTTGCGGCGGCCGCCGCCATGGGGCTGGAGTACACACTGCCGGAGGTCTGCCAGACCCTGATCCTCACACGCATCGCCGGGAGAACACCGGTACCCGAGATGGAAGCCTTGGAGAGTCTGGCCACACACCAGGCCTCCATGGCCATTTACCTCAGCATCGGCCATGTGGACAGGGTCGGGGCCATCCTTGAAAAGGCCTATGGGCGGGATGCAGGGTGTGTGGTGGCTTACCGCGTCAGTCATCCGGATGAAAAGATTATCCGGACAACCATCGGGAAGCTGCCGGAGGTGACCCGTTCTGAAAATATTTCGCGCCATACCTTGATCATCGTTGGAAAAGTTCTGAATGTGACGGCAGAAGCACTAAAACATAAATCCAGACTGTATGATCAAGATTTTACCCACGGGTATAGGAAATAGGCATTTGCTTTATGGGAGACCATGATAAAATCGCCGTCTGGGCGGTGACGCCAAACGGAGCAGAACTGGCAGAGAAGATAGCAGAAAGAATGCCCGCCGCTGATCTCTTTTTCTCGCAAGACCTGCCTTCCCGGGCGGCAGACGTTCAACGGTTTGCGCGCTTAAAGAAAACCGTTGACCACTTTTTCAAGCAATATCCCGCACACATCTTCATAATGTCAACGGGGATCGTTGTAAGATTGATTGCCCCCTTAATCCGGCATAAGACGGAAGACCCGGCGGTTTTGGTCATCGATGAAAGAGGATTCCATGTGATCAGCCTTCTTTCAGGACATATGGGTGGGGCCAATGCTCTGGCCTTGGAGGTGTCTGATTTGATTGATTCAGATCCGGTGATCACCACCGCCACGGATACAAATGCGGTCCCCGCCGTTGACGTACTGGCCGTGCAGAAAAGCCTTTTCATAGAAAACCCCGCGGCCATCAAATATGTCAACATGGCCATGGTCACCGGAAACCCGATTTTTCTGCATGACCCCTATCATTTTCTAACCGAAGATTTGAATGACATGACAGCGATCCCTTTTGAGACGAGGGGCGATATTCCCGATGATAATCCGCAGGGTGATCTCCGTGCAGGGGTATTTATTGACGATATCACGCTTGATCTGCCGGACAGAACGTTGATTTTGAGACCCCCGTCGCTTGTGGCGGGAATCGGGTGCAACCGGAATACCGGTCTTCATGAGTTGAAAGGGTTTCTTTTTGATGTGCTGGAAAAGTCTGCCCTTTCTCCAAAGAGTTTAAAGGGTCTTTTCAGTATTGATGTGAAATCAGATGAATCCGGTTTGTCGGCCCTGGCAAAGGAACTGGATCTGCCGATTCAATTCTTTACCAGGAAAGAACTCAATAGCGTCGAGACGATTCAGAATCCTTCCACCATGGTGGAAAAACACGTTGGAGTGAAAAGTGTATGCGAAGCAGCAGCGATTCTCGGCTCGAATCAGGGTCAACTGATCGTGCCCAAACAAAACACCAGAAACGCGACAGTGGCGATCGCCCGAACACCCTTTACATCGTAGGTATTGGCCCCGGGGACATTGCCCATCTTTCCAAGATGGCTGTGGATGTGCTCAAAGCCGCCCATACCGTTGTTGGTTATGCCACCTACATTGATCTCATTCGTCCGCTTATTGGAGAGAAGGGTGTTGTCAGTACACCCATGAAAAAAGAAATGGACCGCGTTGAAGTTGCCATCAACATGAGTCTGGAGGGAAAGGCCTGTGCCATTGTCTCCAGCGGGGATGCAGGGATCTATGCCATGGCCGGCCTGGTTTTTGAAATGTGCAAGTTCAAGAAAATCCCCATCGCCTCAAAGAAAGGAACAGAGCCCGGCGGACTTAGAATTGAAGTCATCCCCGGCATCTCTGCGATCTGTTCCGGGGCATCGCTGCTGGGAGCCCCCGTGGCACACGATTTTGCGGCAATCAGCCTGAGTGATCTGCTGACGCCCTGGGACGTGATCGAAAAGCGTCTTGAGGCTGCGGCAAAAGCCGATTTTGTTATTGTCCTTTACAACCCGAAAAGCAAGAAAAGAGACTGGCAGTTGGAAGCGGCACAGAAAATTGTACTTCAATGGAGAGACAAAGATACGCCCGTCGGAATTGTCACTCGCGCCATGAGGGAAGGGCAAACGGTTCGGATCATCCCCCTGGAGCAACTTGACAAATCCGCTGTGGATATGCAGACGACGGTTTTTATAGGAAACAGCACAACATTTACCTACCATGACAGTATGATCACGCCGAGGGGCTATGTGAACAAATACGCCATGGGTAGGTAACGGATGTGCATCTTTATGAGACGCGCCGCTAGGGGCCTGTTACATTCACACGCACGCTGTCATAGTAAAGTGCCCCGGTGTCAAGCGATCCGTTCATATTAAGATCAACACCAAAATAGAAAATATGCGTGCCTGATGTCAGGCCGGAGAGATTTAAGACCTGTGTGCTGCCCAGGGTGAATAGAGGCCCCTGATATGTGGGCAAGAGGCCCTGCACCAGTGAACCTGAGGACAGTACGAGGTAATTAAGGGTACCCCTAGGCGTCGATTCCAGGAGCCACCAATCCGCGTTTTGAGATGCATGATTGCCTGGATTGAGGCTAACCGTGACAGCGACTTGTGCCCCGGAGGAGACGGTGATGGGGCCATCCTCTCCATTGGCCTTAATTTCGGGGTCAGGAACGAAAGTTGTCGCGGTGAAGTAACAGAGCCTCGGGTCGGAGGTGCCGTAACCGCTCACGATTTTCCTGGCATCATCAGAGATTCGTACAGCCATCACACTCTGTTTCAAACCACCCCCCACCAACCCGGGAATATATGTCGCGGAACCCATGTGGCGCCACAGCACATTTCCGTCTGAATCGTATAAAACCGTGCTGTAATTTGTCCCTCCAACGACGATGTACTTCCCGTCGGGCGTTACGTCAACGGCATTATGCCCCCCCACCCCGGCGGTGAGGCTGGTTCCCTTACCCCGTAAATAGCTGCACCACTGGAGTTCCCCTTCTCCGTTATAGCAGTAAACATATCCGTGCGTGGTCAGGATAACCACAACCTTCCCATCCGCGGACATGGCCCCGTAGGTTATGACCTTTTGCTCCTTTCTCCACAACAACTTCCCGTCGCCGTCAAACATGGAGAGGCAGTCCCCCTTATCGGCGGCCATGACCCGCGATTTATCTTCGCTGGAGCATATCACGTACGGCGTGTAGGCGATATAGTTACGCCAGTTCAAATCACCTCCTATGGTAAAGCGGTGCGGAAGACCGCCGGCAAAGACATACTGACCATCATCGGTAAAGGAGGCTGCACGAACGCTCTTGTCATCCATGTTATACTTCCATTGCTCTGAACCGCCCGGGGACCCATAGAGGACAAACCTGGTCCCGTCTTCGGAGGGACCTGTCGCGATGTATTTATTGTCGGGCGAAAACTTGATCTCGATTGATTCTGAGGGGATAGACTTTTTCCAGACCTCATTTCCCTCTGCATCCCACAGATAATAAAAATTGTTGCCTCCCAGTGAATTTGTGGCGCAAGCCACATATTTCCCGTCGCTTGTGACGTCTACAGCCCAACTTTCATCGGCAAGCGATTTTGACCAAAGGATATTTCCCTGGTTGTCTATGAACGGGATGGTTGCCGGGAGCAATTCAGGGTCATCCGGGTCGGGGTGTTTCCCCATTGCAACCGCAAATCTATCCCACGCATCCGTGACCGCGATCTCCCAGACGCCGGGCGAAGCAAGGGGTGTCTCCCAGGCGAGGGTATAATCCGGCGGGTTTGCTAAGGGAGTGAGGCTTATGTTGAGTGTTGTCGGGCTACCATTTCGAGGCAAAACATATTGTTTATGCACATAGGTCTCATACCCCGCTTTCTGCACAATCAGCGCATAGCCCGGTATTGTAAAGTATGAACCGTAGTGGGTGTTTAGGGTGTCGATGTCCCAACATCCCACTTCATATGCACCCTGAGAATCAGACACCTTGAGCATATCATAGGGCATAATTCTGATTGTATATCCCAGCCAGAGCATGACCTCGGCGTCTGAGACCGGACCGCCGGTGGCAGCATCGGTAATCGTGCCTGTAACCCTCGCGCTACCGTCGGTATAGCCGCCTTCTGATATCTGGGGATACGCGATAACAGTGACCGTGAATGACTCGGAGCCTCCATGCTGCTCTGATGTAACCTTGTAGGTAAAAGAGGCCTCCACCTCTCTTGTCGCTCTTGCATACACCGTTGACCACATGTACTTCAGATCACCCTGCTCCCCGGGCCCCAGGTGTATAAACCCGGCGTTCTCCTTTACATCACTCCAGCCCTCGGGGGCATCTGAGGTCAACACAAAATCAAACCTATCGGTCGTGCCTCCCAGGTTTTTTACGGTTGCCCACAGGTAAACGATTTGAAAATCGCTGAAATATACGTATCTGTCAGAGGTCAGGCTGACTTCAAAGGAGGTGTTTGAAACCTTGATGGGGTCCCCCGCTGCCATGGGCCGGATTGGCACGTCATCGATAAAATCACCGGATGAGACAGTCTCTTTTTTCAAGACGCCCGCGTGTGAAACACGCCCATTATCAGAGGATGCTGGAGGAAAATTATCACCACCATCGGCCCAGGCTGAAACGATTGTGAACA
>JABMQV010000737.1 GCA_013203065.1 Desulfobacteraceae bacterium
ATCGAAACCACTGACCACAGGTATTGAGTGGAAAATCGATCGCCTCTTCAGGGCAAAAATGGACACAGACTCCACACCCCTCGCATTCAAGGGGGTCCACTTCAAATTCAGGATTTATTGCATTCCAGCGGCACAGATTGATACAGATTGAACATTCACTACATTTTTCCCGATCAATAACCGCGGTATTACCACCATGAAAATCGTGCACTTCCTTAACCTGGGGATCCGTTATAAGATGAAGGTCTGCCGCATCTACGTCCGCATCACAAAGTACCTTGTCTTTTGCCAGTGAGGCGAAAGCAGCCATCAGGCTGGTTTTTCCCGTACCCCCTTTTCCACTTATGATAACCAATTCCTTCATTAAAGCTCAGGCCTCCACACCGTATTTAGCTCGATAGGTCCAGAAGGGGGATGGTGCCACCATTGCAAGGCGATGGCGCGTTCCTCAATCACCTCCCCAGTGTCAATCATTAGAAGTCATTCATGAATCGGCAATGTCTATTCAATAATTTCTTGAATGCGACGATACAATCCCCGAAACCGCTCCTTGTATTCGGGCATGACCTCCACCAAAAGCTCGCCTCTCGAATAGGCCTCTGCAATACTTCTATCGAAAGGGATTTCCATCAAAATCGGCAGGTCTTCCTGTTGCGCATAGGCTTTCACCTTATCGTCTCCCATATCAGCGCGATTAATGACCAGACCGGCAGGAATCCCAAGTATTTTGACAGCCTCAACAGCTAGTTCAAGGTCGTGAAGGCCGAAGGGTGTTGGCTCCGTAACAAGCAAAACCACGTCCGCTCCCTTCATAGCGGCAATGACCGGACATGAAGTCCCAGGCGGGGCGTCAATGATTGTAAGCCTATCCGGATTGGTGAATGAACGGACCATTCTGATCAGAGGCGGCGACATGGCCTCGCCGACACGTAATCTCCCATGGACAAAATCCAGGCCATTTCTGCTACCCCTCTCAATCACCCCCAATTCCCGGCCCGTTTCAGTGATGGCATTTTCAGGGCAAACCTCCATGCAGCCACCGCAGCTATGGCAGAGTTCATGGAAGGGCAATACTGTTTCACCGATCACAACGATTGCCTTGAACTGGCATATTTCATCACATTTTTTGCAGAGGCTGCATTTTTTCTCGTCCACCACAGGGACCGGTGTTGTCGCTGTTTCCGCCTCTTCGATGCTCGGATTTATAAAAAGATGGGCGTTCGGCTCTTCTACATCGCAATCCAACAACTGAACATCCGGTCCGAGGGAAACCGCCAGGTTAGTGGATATCGTGGTTTTCCCCGTACCGCCTTTTCCGCTTGCAACACTTATAATCATCGACCGACTACCCTCTTGTCATGTAGGTACCGCATTCAGGGCACTTAATCTCAAGACAGGGATTACCACGCTCGTGAGGGCTTTTCTTGCCACACTTGGGGCAAATGCATTCCCCCCCCGCGCCCTGGCCTTGGCCCCCCCCCAGCCCCTTCCCCTACCGGACGATTCCTGGCCTCTCCCTTTACCTCCGCCTCCCATTCCTTGTCCTTTAGGTTTCATCATCCATACCTCCTTTGCCTATGTCATTCAATGAAAGTCCCTTTCGCTCATTAACCTCCTATCCTGTGGTCCTTTTTACCTTAATTCACGTTTGTTGGAGAAAGAATCATTTCCTGTTGAGTGCTTATCTTGATCTCCGTCGCCATCTTGGCAATTACATCCCGGCATAGAGAACTCTGAAGGTCGAAGTGTCCCCTTTATATAGGCCTCTAAGACATCCTTTGCGGGACCGCATTTCCAGGGTATCACTTTGATACCTGACGCGGTAAGCATACTGCAGAAGCGGTTGGATATGGCCCCGCATATAAGGATGTCGACGCCCGAGCCCTGGAGTCTCAGGCATTTTCTGGTAATGGCCTGTTCCTCTAAGTAGATCTCGAAGCGGCCTATCTCCTTTTCACCCTCTACTTCCAGGACCTTAAGCCTGGAAGCGGCATCAAGAACCGGCGATATCTTCCCTTCCCACACGGGAATACCTATCTTCATGGCAAAAACCTATATGAGGCTATTTTTTGCCCGAATTCCTACTGCGGCCCATACCTCGCTTCCTCCCGCAACCGCGGCCCATCCCTCTTCCCGGGCCAGCCCCGTGTCCTGTGCCCATTGCCGGGCTCTGAGTTGGGCTGAAAACCCGAGTGGTATCAGGGCCCATTCCGTAATGATTCGAGACAGTTGGTTCAGTGGTTGTCTTTAAAATCCCCTTTTTGTAGTCCTCGGTCGCTTGGTTTACTGAACCTGTTTGCCCAACGATTACTTTCACCCCACCAGCGGAAAGTGTCCTCACTGCATTCGGCCCGCAATTTCCGGTGATCACAACGTCAACCCCATTTGAAGCAACAAGCTGAGCCGCCTGAATCCCAGCCCCACCTGCGAGCGTTGCATTTTCGTTGTCTAGGAGGCTGTCCGAGAA
>JABMQV010000738.1 GCA_013203065.1 Desulfobacteraceae bacterium
AGTGAGGCACTCCAGGGAGACTTTCAGCATACCATCGGGCCGTATGCCGACCCGGTTCTGAAAGTGGACCCGGGCGATACAATTGTTATTGAAACCCTGGATGCCTTTGGGGGAAAAATTCCGGACGAACAGACAAAACCGAGCCAGGTTATAAAATATCCAAACCCCCTGAACGGCCCTATCTTTGTGAACGGAGCCGAGAAAGGAGACACCCTGGCGGTGCGTGTTGAGTCTATCCTGCCGCGCGGCCCTCAACCGAGGGGAACAACGTGTCTGATCCCTTTTTTTGGTGGACTGACCAGCACCAACAAGAGCCCCTCCCTGCAATCACCGCTCCCGGAGATCGTCCGTAAGGTGCACATCACGGAACAGGACGTCATTTGGAGTGACCGCATGAGGTTCCCCTATGAGCCTTTTATCGGAACCATCGGGACTTCTCCGGAATTGGATTCCATCAACTCGCTTACACCTGAAAGTCACGGCGGCAATATGGACCTGCCCGACGTTCGGCCCCAAAACACGATATACCTGCCGATCCGAGCCCCGGGAGCCCTCCTTTTCGTGGGCGATTGCCACGCCACTCAAGGGGATGGAGAACTCTGCGGGGTCGCCATAGAATTTGCCACAAAGACAACCATCAAAGTGGACCTGGTCAAAAACTGGACCATCGAATGGCCCAGAATCGAAAGTGACGAGTTCATTATGAGCGTGGGCAGCAGTCGACCCATGGAAGAGGCCGCAAAAATCGCGTTTGCAGACCTGATTTCGTGGATGGAAAAGGACTATGGATTTGACAGGTATGAGGCCTATTTTATCTTGAGCCAGATCGGTCGCCTGCGTGTGGCAAATATGGTTGATCCCAACTATACCATCGGCGCCAGAATAGATAAAAGATATCTGGCATGAGGTTTCCCCACCCCGACGGAATCAGGGGGATCTTCCTCAACCTTGCAACAATCAAACGGCGCTTCCCAAAAATCGAGTCCGCCTTTCGACCTCATTTGGAGGTGGGCCCCTATTTTTTGACGAGGTCCTCCAGACCCAATCGTTTCAGTGTAGCCTCTGTGGGATGGCCGGTGTTGGGGTCCCAACCCATGGCCTGGCGGTATTCACTGGCCAGACTGTCAATGTCAATCGTGATGTCTGCGAGTGGGCCATCCTCCTTGGGCGGAACCCCTGCCAGCCGTGGAGGCAGCCTGATCTTGGAAGGATCAAGTCCCTCTCTGGTATTATAGCACTGCCGTAAGGTCTGGATCCTGGCCCCGGTTTCCAAAAGCTCTTTGATATCCATATCCCAGCCGGTCACGGCATTGAGAAACTCGAGCAGGGGATAATTCCCGAAAAAGATTACGGGAAACAGGCAAACGCCAGCGCAGGAACCCACCTGCCAATAAGAGGAAACTGTGGCACTGGCCGCGCCTTTGCTTTTGTATTCATAACGTTCAAAACCGTCGAACTGCAGTTCCGGATAAGGAGCTATGGCGCCGGGGCCCGCGTCGATTCGAGCCATGGGACCCGCCGTGTGACGACCCGGTGTGGGGTCGCAAACAAAACCGGTCCCCCTGCTCGGAAGAAAAAGCGCATTGTGCAACCCAGGTTCCTGTCCACCCACGTGTATGGCGAACTCCTTCGCATCCCCACCTATCTTCTCGGCCGCGATCCTGACCCCATCTGCCAAGATGTCACCAAAACCCTCACGCTGAATGATCTTTTCGACCAGGGCAATCATTGCTTCAGAATTGCCCCATGTGAGTTCGATGCCATCCGTATCTGCCTTGGAGATAACGCCCTTTTCAAAGCATTCCATTGCAAATGCAATAACCCCCCCTGTTGAGATGGTATCCAGACCGCTTCTATTGCACATGTCATTCAATTTAATAATTGAAGGAAGATCGTCATTCAGGCACATGGTGCCCAATGCCCCAATGGTTTCATATTCGGGTTTGTGAATCTCCTTCACAGGATGAGGCCCCCCAGAAACACTGCATATCCCGCCACACGCGATAGGGCAGTTTGCGCAACCATATTTTTTGGTTTGATACTGAAGGACCGTATCTCCATCCGCGATTTTCTCCAGGTTTGGGAATGCCTGCTCCCCGGCCAGGAGCCAGTTCTTTATGGGTGTGGCCCCACCGGCCACGAGGGCACCGGTAAGCCCGCACGTTCCATATTCCATTAACACTTTTGGAAAGCCCTGGGATTCACGAACCTCCTTTACAAAGGCCTTTCGAAATTGATCCAGGCGGTCACCGTCGGCCACAGGGACCTTCTCCGTCCCGTGCACCGCAACGGCCTTCAGGCGCTTGGAGCCCATGACCGCCCCAACCCCCGAACGAGCGGCGACACGGCCCTTGTCATTTACAACACCACTGATCAATGAAAGCCTTTCGGATGCCGGTCCAATGGAAGCCACTCTGGGTTTGGAAAGGCCCAGATCCTTTGCGAGTGTCTCCTCGGTATCAATGGTGTCTTTGCCCCACAAATGAGACGCATCTCTTAGTTCCAGCCGATCATTGGTCACCAAAAGATATTTGGGACTGGAAGCAATGCCAGAGATGAAAATGGCGTCCCACCCGGCTGCTTTTAATTCGCTCCCGAAATATCCGCCTGAATTGGCATCACCCCAGCCGCCGGTAAGCGGCGACTTGCAGACCACCGTTAACCGGCTCCCGGTAGGCACCTTTGTGCCCGTCAATGGTCCGGTGGTGAATCCGAGGATGTTTTCCGGGCCTAACGGATCTATGCCTTTCTTCTGATGGTCGAATAAAGTCCGCACACCCAGACCGTATCCTCCGATAAAATCACGGGCCATGTTCTCATCCAATTTCTCTTCTCGACTGTCCCCGGTAGACAGATCAACAAATCCGATTCTTCCTGTGTATCCTCCACCCATGTCTCGACTCCTTTTTTTTGAAAATTGAACGGTTACCAAAATACTTTGTATGAATTTAGCCTTTTTCAAAATTCATACGCGCGTAAAAAGTCTCCAAGGACGTCACCAAAAACGAAAGGACTTCCCCTGAAGTGTTCCCCCTGTTTTCTCCCACGGCACGTGATTGCTTTACGCTCTCTTCCGGGCGACGTTTACGCCCGAAAAACGGAATCCCCATTCCCCTAGCGTGTCATGTATCAAGTGTTTGATGCGAAAGAATGCAGAACACCACCAATGTCATTCC
>JABMQV010000739.1 GCA_013203065.1 Desulfobacteraceae bacterium
CCTGAATCCCTTGATGGTCTTGTGGACCCGGAGGACATATTCCACGATTTTCCCTTATGGTCCAAACTGTGGGAGGCATCCATTGTCCTGGCCGACTATCTCGCCGGAATCACCCCCGATCCTCAGAAACGGTTTCTTGAAATTGGCAGCGGCCTGGGCCTGGTGGGAGTGGTTGCCGCTTCCTTTGGACATCAGGTGACCATGACCGAATACAACCCCGATGCCCTCAATTTTTCCCGGGCTAACGCATATAATAATGGTCTCGATGAGAGGGGGGATCTGGAGATCAAGGCGTTGGACTGGAACAGGCCACGGTTGGAGGGATCATTTACTTATATTGTTGGAACTGAGATTCTTTACAGTGAAAAGGATTATGAACCTCTCCTGGACCTTTTCAAAACCTACCTGAGGCCCGGAGGTGAAATAATACTCGCTGAAAGGGCCCGTAAGACAAGCATCGGATTTTTCAGGGAGGTGTCGGAAATCTTTGACATCGAGGCCCGGAAAAAGGTGCTCCGTTCACGGGAAGAAGAGATCTTCGTGATATTCGCCAAGATGAAATTCCGGTGAAAATGGATCTTGAAGTTTGTCCAAACCCTGCGGGTGCTACAGTTTTTTCTCCAGTTTGTCCATAAAGATCTTCCGGATTTCTTCAAGGCGTTTTTTATCTGTCGCCTCAAAACGCAGCACCAGAACGGGTTGGGTGTTTGAGGCCCTCACCAGCCCCCAACCCCCATCAAAGAGGACCCTGGCCCCATCCACATCTATGACCCGGTACTCCTTTTTGAATTCCTCCACCATCTGGGCAACAATCTCGAACTTGGTTTCTTCAGGGCAATCCATGCGGATCTCAGGGGTGTTGACCATCTTGGGGATACCGGCCAGGAGGTCCTTTACGCCTTTTTCCGACTTTGAGAGTATCTCCAAAAGGCGTGCGCCTGAATAGATGGCATCATCATAACCAAAGTAGCGCTCGCTAAAAAATATGTGACCACTCATCTCCCCAGCCAGGAGTGCACCTTCCTCTTTCATCTTGCTCTTGATCAGGGAATGCCCCACCTTCCACATGATCCCCTTTCCACCCTGCTTCTCTATGTCGTCATAGAGCACCTGGGAGCACTTGACTTCCCCGATAATCTTGCCGCCCGGATGGCGCTTCAGGAGATCCCGTGAAAAAATAATCAGCAACTGGTCTCCCCAAATGATGGTTCCCTCCGGGTCAACGACGCCGATCCGGTCCGCATCTCCGTCATAGGCGATCCCAAGGTCTGCGGAGGTCTCCTTGACTGCCGATATCATGGCATCAAGGTTCTTTGGAATTGTGGGATCGGGATGGTGGTTCGGGAAATTCCCGTCCGGCTCACAGAAAAGAGGAACCACATCAAATCCCAGATGCTTGTAGATCTCGGTGCCGACCGGGCCACCGACCCCATTTCCGCCATCCACCACCACCTTACGTTTGACCGGACCGCACTGAATGTTCTCTTCGGCGTATTTGATATAGGATTTGAGAATCTCAGATTCTTCCAGTTTACCCGCCCCGCGTTTGAAATCACCCGATTCAATGATTTCCCTGATCTTCTGGATCTCCTGGCCAAAGACAGACATATGACCCAGGCAAATCTTGAATCCGTTAAATTCAGGGGGGTTATGGCTCCCGGTTATCTCTATCCCGCCATCCACGTCCATATTATGGAGTGAATAATAGAGGACCGGGGTAGGTATCACACCCAGGTCCACCACCTCCATCCCCGACGCCAAAAGGCCCTCCTTAAGCCCTTCTGCCAGCTCAGGTGAACTCAACCGGCAGTCCCGGCCCAGTGAAATCCGCCCAGCGCCGTTGGTTTGGTAATAGGTCCCCAATCCCAGGCCCAGCACGCGCGTTGTCTCCCTATTCAATTCGTCAGGGTAGGTCCCGCGAATATCATATTCCCGGAAGATATGAGCCTTCATAACAGTTTCTCCTTCCCGCTTTTTTTCAGTTGATCGACGATCTTTCGAATCTCCTGTGATCGATTGAGATCGCTCACCAGCACCGTATCAGGGGTATCCACCACCAGGCAGTTGCTGATTCCCAGACAGGCCACCAGCCGCCCGCTCTGGGAGGAAATAAAGCTTTTCTCGCAGTCGACCAAGAGCGTCTCTCCATCGCTGAGGTTTTGATTCTTGTCATGTCCGTCGGTCTTTAGCTCATAGAGGGAGGCCCATGAACCCACGTCGCTCCACCCGCATTCACACGGCACCACATACACATCTGTTCCGGTCTTCTCCATGATGCCGTAATCAAAGGAGATCCCTTCCAATCCTTCATAGACCTCCTTTAACTCCGCCTCAAATCCTTCCGTGCCCAACGTACTCTTTAACCTCATCAGTCCTTTGTAAAGATCCGGAAGATGTCTTTCCATCTCCTTTAAGATAGTCTCGGGGGTGGCAACAAAAATGCCTCCGTTCCAGTAATAGTCTCCGTCTGTGAGGTAGCGGCGTGCTGTTTCAAGATCAGGTTTTTCCACAAACTCCAGAACCCTGTATGCGCCCCCGCCATCAGCCTCGATCTTCTCGGAATCCCTGCGTATATACCCGTAACCGGTTTCGGGCCTGCTGGGCACGATACCCAGGGTCGCAATTCCCCCCGACACGGCAAGCCTCCCTGCCGCCTCGAGGGCCCTGAGGAAAGAAGAAGGGTCACCAATAAAGTGATCGGCAGGAAGGAAGGCCACTGCTTCCTTGCACCCCAAATGCCGGGCATAGATAGCGCCAAGTCCAATGCAGGGGGCCGTGTTTCTTCCAACAGGCTCAGCCACCAGGTGGACTCCCCGGCCCCTGAAAAGATCCCTCGCATGTTCCAGGTGTTCCTGTCCCAGGACTAGTATCATCTCTTCATCGTGGATTGTCGGTCTGAGCCTGTCACAGGTCTCCACCACCATAGGACCCCGGCCGGTTATATCCAGGAACTGTTTGGGTTTGCGCCTCCGGCTGACTGGCCAGAACCGTGTCCCCGATCCCCCGCACATAATGATTGCAAACATCTTAGCCTCCCTGTCGTTGGTTCCTCAAGTTCGGTAATCCGCGTTAATCGTTATATAATCGTGTGTCAGGTCACAGGTAATGATCTGGTCCTGAAAAATGCCTTGGTGGAGGTCGATCTCAAGGACGAATTGTCCGAGGCCCATTTTCTTGGCCGCCGCCTTTTCCGCCTCTTCCCCCTTCCCCAACCCTCCCTCTACGATCTGGACCCCATCAATCCATATGTCCACATTTTCTTCTTTCATTTGGATCTCTGCCCTCCCAAGGGCCGCCATGATCCTCCCCCAGTTGGGGTCTTGACCGTAAAAGGCAGTCTTAACCAGGTTCGAATTGGCTACGGTTCTTGCGGCCCTCAGGGCATCTCTGCCGTTTGCAGCACCCTTTACCCTCACATGAACGACCTTTGTGGCGCCCTCTCCGTCCCTGACCATCATACGGGAAAGCTCTCCCATCACCCTCTCCAGCCCGGTCGTGAAATCTCCCAACTCCTCTTCAGATAGGGCCTTATTCCCTGCGAAGCCGTTGGCCAAAGCCAGCACCATGTCATTGGTGCTTGTGTCGCCATCAACCGTGATGCGGTTGAACGTCTTTTCTGCGGCGGACACAAGGGCCTCTCTTAGCTCTTTTGCACCAATCATGATGTCGGTCAGAACAAAACAAAGCATGGTGGCCATCTGGGGCATAATCATACCGGCCCCTTTGGCAAGGCCCAATATCCTGTAAGGTTCCCCGCGGATATCTCCATCAAAACAGGCGATTTTGGGAAAGGAGTCCGTGGTCATGATGGCCTGGGCAGCCAGAGGTATGCCATCCGGTGACAGACCGGCAACCAGGGCGGGAATAGGCTCTTCAATCATTTTCATGTTGAGTGGCTGGCCAATAACGCCTGTTGAGGCGACCAGGACCTCCTCAGAAAGGACCCCCAGTTCCTTGGCCACAAGCTCAGCAGTCCGGCGGGCGTCCCGCAGACCCACCGATCCGGTACATGCATTGGCATTACCCGCATTGGCAAGGACAACCCTTGCCTTTCCGTCTCCAATGTGCTCGTGGCTCACGAGGACCGGTGCCGCTTTGACCTTGTTGGTGGTAAATACCCCAGCCGCCACGCTCTCCACTTCCGAGGCAATCAAGGCCAAATCCAGGGCACCGTCTTTCTTGAGCCCTGCGGACAGGGCCGACGCCCTAAAACCCCGAACTGTGTATTTTTCCGTCTCCATTTCCATGTCCGGTAGACCTCAAGTCCCGAACCCAGTCACCCCCTCTGACTTTATTCACAGTAACTCCCCAAAGCCTCACGTATTCGCCCCACAACACTTCTTATACTTTTTCCCGCTCCCACAGGGGCAGGGGGCATTTCGGCCAATTTTCTGCCCCTTTCTCTTGACCGTAGCAACCTCCGAGGAATCTCCTCCATGGCTCATTTGCAGTTGTTTCTTTTTCCTTCTCGGCGTTTCGTCAGGCCCCCGTCTTGCAAGCTGAATTCGGAAAAGTGTACCCAGGGTCTCTTCCCTGATCCCATCCATGAGCCCTTCAAAAAGTCCAAAAGCTTCTTTTTGGTATTCTTTGAGCGGGTCAAGTTGGCCATACCCGCGAAGTCCGATACCCTCCTTCATTTGCTCCATGTTCTGGAGGTGCATCACCCATTGATTATCTATGATCTGGAGCATAATAAAACGTGCAAGCTGTTCAAGGTCTTCCTTTCCGAAAAGTTTCTCTTTCTCCTCATAGGCAGCGTGGGCCTGCTCTTTGATCATTCCTTTTAGGGTCTCCGGATTCAGGGCATCAAAGGCCTCTTCGCCCATATGCTCAGGGGTGATTTTGGCCCTGAACCCGAAAAGCCTGGAAAGGCCGCTTACCAGGCCCTGGATATCCCAGGCTTCTGGATATTCCTTGGGGTCGATCCATCGGTCAACCAGATCTTCCACCTTCTCATCGATCATGTTCTCTACAATCTCTTCAAGCCCTTCGCCGTCCAGGATGTCTCGTCTGAGGGAATAAATAACCTCCCTTTGTTTATTCATCACATCGTCATATTCAATCAGGTGCTTTCTTATATCAAAATTATGGCCCTCAACCTTTCTCTGGGCATTTTCAATGCCGCGGGAAATCAAGCTGTGCTCGATAGGCTCGCCCTCTTCCATACCCAGCCGATCCATGATGGAGGAGATCTTGTCAGAGCCGAATATCCTCAGGAGGTCGTCTTCAAGGGAGAGATAAAAACGAGAAGACCCGGGATCGCCTTGTCTTCCGGATCGCCCCCTGAGCTGGTTATCGATACGACGGCTCTCATGCCTCTCAGTGCCCAAAACATGGAGTCCACCCAAATCCGTCACGCCTTCGCCCAGGACAATATCGGTGCCCCTCCCCGCCATATTGGTTGAGATCGTTACGGTCTTTGGCTGGCCGGCTTGGGCGATAATTTCCGCCTCCCCCTGATGATGTTTGGCATTCAATACAGAATGGGGAATCCCCGCCCTCTTGAGCATCTTGCTCAACATCTCCGATTTCTCAATGGAGATGGTGCCCACCAGAACGGGTTGTCCCCTCTCATACAATTCTTTGATCTCTTCAACCGCGGCCCTAAACTTCTCCCTTTCTGTCTTGTAAATGGCATCAGGATTATCGTGGCGGATCATCTTTTCATTGGTGGGGACAACATTCACATCCAGTTTATAAATATTATTGAATTCTTCCGCCTCTGTATCTGCGGTACCGGTCATACCGGCCAGTTTCTCATACATCCTGAAGAAATTCTGAAAGGTGACTGTGGCCAGGGTCTGGTTCTCTCCTGCGACGCTCACCC
>JABMQV010000740.1 GCA_013203065.1 Desulfobacteraceae bacterium
CCATTACCCCCATTGTCATAGTGCGCCATGGCCAGAACGCGTCCGTCCTCCGGCCGTAAAGCCACCACGGCAGCTTTTAGGGTATTTGAGCGGGCAAGGAGGTCGGTAATGTAATTCTGAAGGTCACGATCAAGGGAATACTCCACCTGAAAGCGGCCTCCCTCCCCATCCGCAGCAACAAGTCCGGATGGTTCTAAAGAGCCCGGATCCAGGCCCTCCAGTAAATTTGGTAGGTCCTTTTTGGAAATTTTCCGTGGAGACGTATTGGTTTTTTTTACAGGTTCCGGAGCGTTGTGACTGGCCTCGCCCAAATACCCTGCGATCCATGAGCCGGCATAAAACACAAAGACCGTGATTAGAAAGGCGGTCCCTCCGTAAAGGCCCAATAACCGTAGTGCGCGGAAGAGGTATTTCTTCTTCCTGTCATGCGCAAGGCTCTTCTGATAATCCTTCCAGTTTCCGGAATAGCGTCCCATAATGCTCGTCTTTAACCCAGACCAATGGATTCGACTTCAGGTATGTAGGGTCTCAGTGCTTCCGGGATGGCGACACTCCCATCCGGCCGCAGATAATTCTCTAAAATAGCCACCAGAGTCCTCCCCACGGCCAGACCGGAGCCATTCAGGGTGTGCACCAGTTCCGTTCCCTTGCCCCCCTGTCTCTTGAATCGGATTTCGGCACGTCTGGCCTGGAAATCGCCAAAGTTGCTGCAGGAGGATATCTCCCTGTAAAGGTTCTGGCCCGGGAGCCATACCTCCAGGTCATATGTCTTTGCAGCGGAAAAGCCCAGGTCCCCCGTGCAAAGGGTAACCACGCGATAGGGAAGTTCCAATCGCCTCAGGATCTCTTCTGCATTCCTCGTCAGCCTTTCAAGTTCCTCGTCAGAGTCCTCCGGCAGCGCGAACTTTACCAATTCTACCTTGTTGAACTGGTGCTGTCTTATAAGACCGCGGGTGTCTTTGCCATATGAGCCGGCCTCTGATCGAAAGCAGGGTGTATAGGCCACATAATATAGGGGAAGATCCTTTTCAGCCAGAATCTCCTCTCTATGAATGTTGGTGACCGGGACCTCAGCCGTGGGTACCAGATAGAGGTCCCAGTCCTCGATCTTAAAAAGATCCTCCTTAAATTTGGGCAACTGGCCCGTCCCGGTCATTGCGGTCGAGTTTACCATAAAGGGGGGCAGGACTTCCGTGTAACCGTGTTCCTTCGTATGAACATCAAGCATAAAGGAAATAAGCGCCCTCTCGAGCCTTGCCCCCATCCCTCGATAGAGGGCGAACCGGGCGCCGGCAATCTTTGCGGCAGTGGTAAAGTCCAGAATACCCAATCTCTCTCCTATCTCCCAGTGAGGCAGGGCCTCGAAATCCCGCTCCGGTATCTCGCCCCAGGTCCTTACCACGGGGTTATCATTCTCATCCTTCCCCACAGGCACAGAATCGTGGGGGATGTTTGGCATGATCATTAGCAACTGGTCCAGTTCTTCAAGGAACCGGGAAAGCTCCTTTTCCTTTTCCTTGATCCGGGATGACACATCCTTCATTTGAGCAATTATCTCTGATGCATCTTGTCCCCTCTTTTTCATTGCCGCTATTTCTTCGCTCACCTGGTTCCGCCTGTGGCGCAACTCCTCGAGGCTCGTTAATCTTTTCCGTCTTTCCTGATCCAAGGCCTCAAATCGGGAGATATCCAGGTCGTAACCCCGGTCCCCGATCATCCCCCTGATACGATCCAGGTTGGATCTTACAAATTTGAGATCAAGCATGGGAACTACCTCAAGCATTGATGGAATTTTTGGTTTGCATTCAAATACCCGGTAAGGTGTCAGTAAATCAAGAATACAAACTCGGAATTTTTTTACATGATATGGAAAGTCTGGTCAAATCATTTAAAAAAAGATTTGAAATTGAAGTTTATCCCGATCCATGTTATGTACTCAAACCCTATACCAGGTGCACCTGAACACTGCAAAGAGAGCTGTTATTAGGATTGAAGCGTGTCGATTGAAGAACAACAGAAAAAAACACAAGATCGGGACAAGAGAAAATTTTCAAGGACCAAAGTGAGCGATAATGCCAAAATCTAGCACCGAAAAGAGCCAAAACCTCATATGGGGGCTATTCAGTTCGGTCAGGCTGACCATTGTACTCCTTATCATCTTGGCTATCGCGTCCATTCTGGGAACAATTATCCCCCAGAAGGATGCTGCCGTCAGTCTTGCAAAGCAGCTTAGCCCCGGACTGTTTCGG
>JABMQV010000741.1 GCA_013203065.1 Desulfobacteraceae bacterium
TATTCTATGGGGTGCCATTTCTTCTGAAGGATCTTCTGGCCGAATACAAAGGTGCCCCTTTTCACGAAGGCTCCCGTGCAGTTGAGGGTTATGTTTCGAAATTGGATACCGAATTAGTAAAACGGCAAAAGTCTGCCGGATTGATCATTATTGCCAAAACCAACACGCCTGAATTTGGGCTCCTTCCTACAACTGAACCCGAACTATATGGGCCCACGGTCAACCCTTGGAATCCCGATTTAACGCCAGGCGGCTCCAGCGGTGGTTCGGCAGCTGCCGTGGCGGCAGGAATAGTGCCTATGGCCCACGGAAACGATGGAGGCGGCTCGATTCGTATTCCCGCTTCCTGTTGCGGACTTTTTGGTTTGAAGCCAACTCGTGGTCGGAATCCCTTGGGGCCACTCTTTGGGGATATAGGATCCGGTATTGTTTGTGAACATGCAGTGACTCGAACGGTAAGAGATTCTGCTGCTCTTTTGGATGCCACATCAGGGCCAGATACCGGAGATCCTTATTCTGCTCCGTCGCCCCGGAGACCTTTTTTGGAGGAGGTGGGAAAGGAGGCAGGAAGCTTGAAGATAGGCTTCTTGACCTCTGTTCCCGAAGGTTGGGGGGTAGAAAGTCAATTGCACCCGGATTGTGAAGAGGCGGTTAAAGACGCTGCTCAGCTTTGTGAGCGTCTGGGACATATTGTTGAGGAAATTGCTTCAAAAGAACTCGGCTATCCAAATCTTTTCAGAGTTTACGGTAATCTCTTTAGTTGCCTTACCGGCCGCTCTATCGAGTACTGGAAAAAGAAATTGGACAAAGAACCAATGCAGGATCAATTTGAGCCCTTGACCTGGTCCAGCTATCAAGCAGGCTTGAAACGAACCGGAGCCTATTACCTCGGTGTTGTTGAAGAATTGCAGCATTTTTCACGAAAAATAGCGAGGTTTTATAACGAAGGTGATTACGATGCGATCCTCTCCCCGACAATGACTATTCCGCCTACAAAGCTTGGTGCGTTTCAACCGACATCTGAGGACCCTATGAGGGGGTTTAAAGCTTCCAACGCATTTTGTGCCTTCACTGAAATCCAAAACATAACGGGTCAACCAGCTATGTCAGTACCATTGTTTTGGAATGAGAACGATGTGCCGATTGGTGTGCAATTCGCTGGCCGCTTTGGGGACGAGGCTACACTTTTTCGTCTGGGAGCTCAACTGGAGCAAGCAAGGCCGTGGATTGATCGGAAACCACCAATTCATTGCAGCAATCTGGAAACTTAAAGGGGAATAAAATATCGACTATAGGACAGACTACGGAGGTGTACATATATGGGAGAAAGAAGAGAAATTTTGACCGATTGTACCCTTTGCTATCACAGCTGTGGCACTGAGGTGACTGTTGAGGACGGAAAGGCTGTAAAGGTCAAAGGTCTTAAATCCCATCCCGTGAACAAGGGGAGATTATGTCCCAAGGGGGCCAACGCCCTGGATGTGGTTTACAGCCCAAAGCGACTGAAGCAACCTCTGAAACGAAAGAACGGTAAGTTTCAAGAAATCGGCTGGGATCGGGCTCTGGGCGAGATCTCAGAGAAACTGAACAGACTGAAACAGGAGTTTGACCCCCAAGTATTGGGGTTTTTTTGTGGGAGCATAGGTGTTGAGAATCTGGAGATGTCAACCCTTGTGCATCTTCTGAGATCGGGATTTGGCTCACCCAACTTTTTTTCTGTGGAAAGTATTTGTTACCGGATGCGTATCCGTACCCGTCAGATGACTTTTGGGAAATATCCCACAGAGGAGCCTGACAGCAACCTGTATATCCTGTGGGGACACAATCCGGACCAATCGGATTTTCCTCTCAAATTTTTTATCAAAAAGAATCGGAAAAGGGGTGCCAAGCTGGTGGTGATCGATCCCAAACGGATTCCTCTGGCAGACGAGGCGGATATGTACCTGAAAATCCGTCCGGGTACGGACGGCGCCCTGGCCCTTGCCATGATGAACGTCATTATCGGAGAGGATCTATATGACAAGGCGTTTGTTGATAAGCACACCTACGGATTCGACAAGCTTGTGCCTCATGTGGCGCCGTACACACCCGAGTGGGCAGAGGAAACCACCTGGGTACCTGCGGAGGATATCCGTAAACTTTCGAGACTCTTTGCGGGAACCAAGGGGGCAAGCATCTTCCAGGGGACGTGTACGCAAGATCAGACAGCAAACGGTACGCAGAACAGCAGGGCCTTTTCGGTGCTGCAGTCGATCACGGGGAACATCAATGTACCTGGGGGCTGGGTAACGAGTCCCGCTCCTCGGTTTGGAAACCCGGGATTTGTTGTGGGAGGAGAGCCTGTTGGCTCTGACAGCTACCCTTTGTTTTTCGATCTGTGGGGCAGAAAGGCCCCCTACGGCGTGGTGACCATGGTCCCTGAAAGTATCCCCGAGAAACTAAAGGCGTTTCTGGTTGTGGGGGGAAACCCGTTGATTTCCATGCCGGACAGCAATGCCTTCAGGGAGGCGTTCAAGAAACTGGAATTGCTGGTGGTTCACGATCTATTTATGACGGAGACGGCCGAACTCGCCCATTACGTGCTTCCGGCGTGCAGCCATCTGGAGAAATGGGGTGTCGGTTATACCTACAATGTGTGTCATTGTATTCCCTATCTGATGCTGAGGAAAAAGTGTATTGAGCCGCTCGGCAAGAGCTGGTCTGAATGGCGGTTTCTTACAGAGCTGGCCAAAAAGCTTGGCGTAGATGAGAACTTTCCATGGAAATCAGAAGAGGAATTTGTCTCGTACATGCTTGAGCCGTCGGGCTTGGGCTTTGATTATCTTTTAAATGAAAAACCGGAAGGGGACTTTTACGCTGAGAAAAAATATGAAATCCCCCAAGGGCTTTTCCGAACGCCGGAAGGGAAGATAGAGATCTACAGTGCCACGTTGAAACAGGTTGGCTTTGATCCCTTGCCCACCTATCTGGAGCCTGAGCAAGGACCCATCAGAGGAGATAAGGCATTCAGGGAGAAATATCCGTTGATACTATCTGTCGGAAACCGGAACCTCTACTACACCCACAGCCAGCAGCGTCACGTGGAAGGGCTGAAGAAGATCTGCCCCGAGGCTTTGACGGAGATTGGTCCTGAGACGGCAAACACATACGGGATAAGGTCCGGTGACATGATGGTGGTGGAGACCAACAGGGGGCAGGTGAGGATGAAGGCGAAAGTGGATGAGCGGGTGGCCGAGGGCGTGGTCCTGGTACCCCATGGGTGGGGAGGAGAAGCCAATGGGAATCTGCTTACTGATTTAGGGGTGCGGGAACCCATCATGGGGTATCCGGACCAGAAGTCGCTTCAGTGCGCCATTAGAA
>JABMQV010000742.1 GCA_013203065.1 Desulfobacteraceae bacterium
GTAATTCTGAAACCAGACGAGGTTGAATGATGGCAAGGAGGATAGGGTTTTTTATCTGTCATTGCGGGGTCAATATAGCTGGTAAAGTCCGGGTTGAAGAGGTGGCTGAATTTACCCGCGGACTTAAGAACGTCGTGGTGGCGAGAGACTACAAATTCATGTGTTCGGACCCGGGTCAGGAGATGATAGGGAAGGACATCAGAGAACTTGGTCTGAACCGCGTGGTGGTGGCCTCCTGCAGCCCAAGACTTCATGAGAAGACATTTCAGGGTGTTTGCCAGCGGGCCGGCATCAACCCCTATCTATTCCAGATGGCCTCTATCCGGGAGCAGGTCTCCTGGGTGACCGAAGACCCGGATGAGGCCACTAATAAGGCAAAAACCTTGGTGGCGGCAGCCATCAACCGGGTCAACTATCATCAGAGGCTGGAGTCCAGGGAGGTGAGTGTTCACCCGGATGTCCTGGTAGTTGGAGCGGGCATTACAGGTATGCAGGCATCCTTAGATATCGCAAGCGCCGGCCACAAGGTCTATCTCGTGGAGAGGCAACCGACCATTGGCGGGCACATGCTCCAGTTTGACAAGACATTCCCTACCCTGGATTGCGCCGCATGTATAGGGACTCCAAAGATGGTATCTGTGGGACAAGACCCCAACATAGAGCTACTCACCTTCAGCGAGGTGGGAGAGGTGGCAGGGTTCATCGGCAATTTTGACGTGAAGATCCGGCGTAACGCCCGGTATGTAAAAGAGAGTGTATGTACGGGTTGCGGAGAATGCGCAAATGTCTGTCCCGTTACAAACCTGAGCGAATGGGACGAAGGACTTGCCACGAGAAAGGCCATATACAGGTCCTTTCCCCAGGCCGTACCCATTACCTTTGCCATTGAGAAAATGGACAGGGCCCCCTGTGTGATCACCTGTCCGGCCGGAGTAAATGTCCAGGGATATGTACAGTTAATCGGTCAGGGGAGGTACCGTGATGCAATCCGGCTGATTATGGAAAGACTCCCTTTGCCTGGCGTATTAGGCCGGGTCTGCCCGCACGCCTGCGAGGCTCAATGCAGGAGGCTGGAGGTGGATGAGGCGATTGCAATCAGGGATCTAAAACGCTTTGCCGTCGACCAGGTGGACTTCAGTGAATTGCCGCTGCCAGAGATCGAGGAGCGGGAAGAAAAGGTGGCTGTAATCGGTTCAGGCCCGGCCGGATTGACCGTGGCATACTATCTGAGGCTCAAGGGATACCAGGTAGCTATTATTGAATCGCTTGCAGTCCTTGGCGGGATGCTGCGGGTAGGAATTCCGGATTATCGTTTACCCCCCGAGGTGTTGGACAATGAGATCAACCACATCCTGAGATTGGGGATTGAGACCCGGACCGGCCAGGACCTGGGTGCTGATTTTACCCTTGAGGATCTGGAAAAGGAGGGTTTCAAGGCCGTTTTCTTAGGAACTGGTGCCCATGGTAGCATAAAATTAAATGTCCCCGGCGAGGAAGAGTTTGAAGGTGTCTTGGATGCGGTGGACCTTCTCAGAGAGACCAACTTGGGAGAACGTAAACTGCCCGGAAAAAGGGTGGTGGTCATCGGGGGCGGCAACGTGGCCATTGACGCGGTCCGCACGGCACGGCGGTTAGGTTCTGAGGAGGCCACAGTCGTTTATCGCCGGAGCCGCGAGGAGATGCCAGCCTATGATGAGGAGATCGAAGGGGCCTTGGGTGAGGGTATAAAAATCCATTACCTCACCGCACCGGTGCGCATCTTGGGTGCTGGCGGGAAGGTCACCGGCTTTGAATGTATCAAGACCGAACTGGGATCTCCCGATGCAAGCGGACGCAGACGCCCTGTACCGATAGAGGGCTCCGAGTTCGTGATCGAGTGCGATGCGGTGATCCCGGCCATAGGTCAGCGGCCTGAGGCAGGATGGGCTGGGGATGAACCAGGCCTGAAAGTCTCCAGATGGGGCACATTCGAAGTGAATCCCCATACCATGCAGACAGATATCCCTCATGTTTTTGCTGCCGGTGACGCAGTGACAGGTCCTGCAACGGTAATCGAGGCAGTGGCCGCCGGTCACAAGGCGGTAGAGGCGATCGATCGATATATCAACGGAGAGGATCTTGGGGCGTATGCCGAAGAGTTGAAAACAGTGGCGCCTCCGGGCCGGGATTGGAGAAAAATCCCCGAAGGCCTCGAAAAGGACGACCGTGCCCATCCAGCGTTTAAGGATGCAGGGGAGAGCGCCGCCTCCTTCGACGAAGTGGATCTCGGGTTTTCTGAGGATGATGCGCAAAGGGAAGCCCTGCGCTGCCTCAACTGCGGTCTCTGCTCGGAGTGCATGGCCTGTGTAGGCGTCTGCGAGGCCAATGCCATCGACCACAACATGGAAGAAGAAGAGATGGATGTAAAGATTGGCAGTATCATTTTAGCAACCGGATACGATCTTCTCGATCCTACACCTATGAAGCAGTTCGGCTACGGTTCCTTTCCCAACGTCTTTACCAGTCTCGAGTTCGAACTTCTTAACAATGCCACAGGCCCGACAAGCTGCCAGATCCTTATGAAAAATGAAACAGGAGAATTCAC
>JABMQV010000743.1 GCA_013203065.1 Desulfobacteraceae bacterium
ATCAGTAACAACTGAATAACAATTGAATGACCACTGAATGACGCGTTAGTCCGAAGTCCGAAATCCAATGCCTATTGACCAATGCCATCCATCCTAATCATCCTAATCATCCAATCATCCGCAGTTCCATCTGCCCACTAATCACTGATCACTGACCACTGACCACTCACCACTGCCTCAGCCGAACCCGCCAGGAGGCTTTTAATTTCTTCAAGCAGCCTCTCAATTTTCAACGGCTTTGCCAGATAGCCGTCGGCCCCTGCCTTCATGATTCGCGCCCTGTTTTCTTCGTCATCATAACCCGTGATGGCCAGTATCTTTATGTGAGATGTGCGGGGGTTCTTCTTGATTCGTTTACAAACCTCAAAACCGTCCATCCCCGGCATAACCAGATCCAGAACAAGGAGGTCAGGCTTAAAATCCATGAGCCTGGCCCCGGCCCCAAACCCGTCGGAGGCCACCGCGACCTCATAGTCTGCGGCTGAGAGAAATCGGGTCATGATTTTCCGGATATCAGGGTCATCGTCTACGATGAGGATCTTCCCCGAAGAAAGGGACCTCCCGGAAAATTCCGGTTCCGGCGCTATATCTGGCGAGAGCAGGGAATACCCCCCCCTTTCGGCGAGAACGGATTCAAGTTCGGTCTTTTGAATGCGGTGTTGACCTCCCAAGGTCATGGATGCCTTGAGATAGCCGGACTTGACCCAGCGCCACATGGTGGTGCGGCCCACAGAACAGATCTTTGCGGCCTCGGGTATGGTGTAATAATCTTTTTCAACGTTCATAAGTCTCCTTTGACAATGTTGACACCCATGTGACAAGGACTTTTTATATGAATTGAGGAATTCAGAAATGTAAACAATTTAGATCCTGTGTCTTTGCGTGAAGCTATTCATGTTGTATTGGAAGGTATGAAACCCAAGGAACATGTGCAACGTAACGAAATGGGGGATGTCTGTCAAGAAAAAGTGCAACCAGGGCCAGATCTTAATTGCTGTCTCCTTTCAAGGAAAAGCTGCCAGCCCTTTGGATTGACTATTGAAAATTGAAAAAACCCGCAACTCGTAACCCAGAGGTCAGAAGACGGAGGTCAGAGGTCAGTAACCCGAAACGCGCAACCCGTAACTTGCAACCCGTAACTCGTAATCCGCAACACCAACCGCTGCCGCAACTGAAGATCGCTTGATCGCCTTTTTGCAAGAATCCCTTCGACTTGCGGAAACGGCCCCTGCCTTCATAGTTCGAGCCCCGTCAATCGTTAATATTTAAGAGCTGTCCCTGATTTCCCGATCTGCGGGATGGTCTAATGAGATTAATTATCCTGGATATTGTCCCAAATTAGTTCGTAACTGACGCTTCGCCCGCCGCCTGGGTTCGGTCTAAGGATGCCCTTTCCCACCAAGTCAGCCAACTCACGTTGGGCCGTGGCCCGACTCATGTGCGTCATACTGGCGTACTTGCGATTTGTCATCCCGCTTTCAAAACCACCTGTTCCAGCCTCAAGTAGCTGGTTGAGCACCTTACGCTGCCGATTATTAAGCTCGGTTTGAGCATACCGTTTCCAGAACCGGGCCTTTTGCATCACATTGGACAAAAGCTCGTTGGAGCGTAGAATTGCCCGGGACATACAATTCAAGAACCATTTCAGCCATTCTGTAATATCACCAGTTCCCTTGTTGGTATGCTCAAGAATCTCGTAATACTCGGTCCTGTCCGCCATAATCTGCGAAGACAGGCTGTAAAACCTGGTCGAAAGATTCTCATCCTGAGCAAGGGTCATGTCAGTCAAAGTTCGGGCAATCCTCCCGTTCCCATCCTCGAACGGATGAACAGCCACAAACCTCAGATGGGCTATGCCAGCCCGGAGGAGGCCATCCATACTGTCGCGGTTTTTTTCCAACCAGAAAAAAAATCCTTCCATCTCACGTTCCAGCCAATCGGCTGGTGGCGCTTCGTAATGAGTCTTCTCCATTCCTATGGGGCCGGAAACCACCAGCATCGGGCCTTCCCGGTCATCCCGCCAGCCAGCAACTCTAATTTTATGCAGGCCGGAATAGCCAGTTGGAAACAAAGCCGCGTGCCAACCGAAAAGCCTATCAGCATTTAACCCCTGTTCATGGTTTATGGTGGCGTCCAACAAGATATCTACCATTCCATCGGCGGGCTGGTTCCTAATCGCCGGTAAGCCCGCCGATGGCAGGCCAAGACGCCTAACCACAGATGAGCGAACTGCATTCACCTCCAAGAGTTCACCCTCGATTTCAAAAGTCTTCATGGCTTCCTCGATCAAGACCTCAGCCCGAGCCTGCTGTTGAACTTCAAAACCAAGTTCTCGCATTTGTGCTAAAAGAGAGCCTTGTTGAAAACGGCAGTCCCCAAGAGAACTCAGTAAGGCGCCGCTGTCCCATCGGAACTCCGGCCAAGAGGGTGTTTGCCAGATATATTGACTACCAAGAGTCATTTAGGTCTCCTTTCGACTTATAATTTGAGTTGATTGTAGGCCTTAATCGACTCACGGTCAACTGTAAAGATAGCGGCTGGTATCTGATCTGGGGTCGGGCCGCGCTAACTTATTGAATATTATAGTTGATGGTCTCGTAAAAAGTCCCCAAGCCCGTCACCCCCTCGAAGCTTGTCCTCGACTACGATCGGGGAGCGCGGGTCCATAAACACCTGATTATCCTGGATTCCCGCGTTCGCGGAAATGACGAAAACGGATGGTTTTTGACTTTTTACGAGTTCATCAAAATTGGCATCATAAGGGTTTGAAAAGGCTCTCGAAGTTGATAGGATTCCCCTGTTCCTGTCAGGGCTGCTTTGGTTGATAAAGCATGATGACATACACCCCGGCAAGAATCATCCCTTAAAATAATCTGATCGAAGAATATTTCCTGCAGCATACATAGGCACAGTTTGGAGCCGGCCGTAATCCGCAAAATTTTCTTGGGAAACCCTTAACCCTTTTTCCAACTTTCTCTCCTTCAAAAACAGGTGCAGGCTCTGCATTTGTC
>JABMQV010000744.1 GCA_013203065.1 Desulfobacteraceae bacterium
CATCTCTGTCAGAGGTCTCGTTTTCTATGGAGAATCTATCCCAGAAGGATCTTTTGCGAGCCGCCGAGGCATTTCGCTGGGCATCTCAACGCGCTTTTCAACTGGGCCTTCAGGCCAGCACGGGTGGCAATATCAGCATCCGTATCGGCCCAGGCCTTTTCTTGACAAAACCAACAGGAATCGGGCTGGCCGAATGCCTGGATTCAGATCTGGTTTTAGTTGACAGCCAAGGCCACCCCTTGCAAGGTCACGCCAAACCAACCAAAGAAGTCCAGGTCCACTTGGCCATCTTTCGTGTCCGCTCAGATATTCGCGGTATTGTGCATTACCATGCCCCGTTCGCCACAGCCTATTCTGTTAAAGGAATGACGCTGCCCTTGCCCACCGTGCACTCCCGGCGGATACTCAAAGCGGTCCCCCTCATTGCCGAATTTCCGGAAGGTTCCCCGGAATTGGCCGTGGCAATGGCCCGGACCTGTGAGGATGTAAACGTGGTGGGTTTGCTGATGGCCAACCATGGCCTTATGGCTATAGGCTCTACGTTAAAGCAGGCCCAATACGCTGCGGAGTTGATGGAGGAGTCAGCCCGGATTCACTGGCTCTCTAAGTATATTCCCTAATTCTCAATCGAGGAATCGGCCAAAGCCTGCGGCGTATGTTTTCGTAAAGAAAAGGCGGGCGGCAGTGCCAAGACGGCTAGCACAGCCAGAAAAAGAAAGGGATACTTAAAGACCTCTGTTATATCTATGAGATATCCAAACACAATTGGGAATGTAAGGGCCCCGATGCTGGCAATAAAGTTGACCAGTCCGATGGCCGTTCCTGCGTATTGAGGAGGCATTATTTGATACGCCAGAGAGTTAGTCTACCGGACCTCTGGGATCTCGCAAGGCTGCGGAAAAGCCCACGTCGGGAAGCACAAGTTGATTGAATTTCGCCCAGAACAAGGCTTGGAAAGAACAGGTGGTGAGCATTCACCTCGTAATAGAGATAGTAGTAATATCAAACCCCTATGCGGATCTTAACCAGACAAGATACGAATTTCCTGAGGCGGGCAACCTCAAGCCATGCCAACACCAGAACTCCTTAAACATTGTCAAGAACTCAGATCCCAATCTATGTCTTCGCCTTCGGAGAGAATTGCGACTGCCCGCAGTGGAGAGCCTGTCCCCCTCCGGATTTTCAAAGGAAGGGCAATGAAGGTGAAACGCTGCCCCACGACCTTATCCAGATTGCAAAGGTTTTCGATATGAGTCACTCTCCGCTCAGCGCAGACACTATGACAAGGGTAAGTCTTGTCATACCACATGTCCGGGCTCGCCGAGTCCACGCCGAAATTGATGCATCCCCGATCAATGATGAACTCGGTCGCCTCCCGATCTAGGCCAGGGTAGTCAGTCATATACTCCGGCTTACCATAAAAGCGGTCATAATGGGCCGTATAGAAGAGTATGGTGTCTCCTTGGCGGATGGCCAGATTCCATTTTTCTAGTTGTTCTTCAATCTTGGCTCGGCCGAATTGGGTTTTGCGGGCTACATCGCTGATATCCAGGCAAATTGCTGATGTAACACAGTGCTCAAGGGGAATTTTGTCCACTGGGGGAGCATCAGGATCAGTGGAAAGATGGCTCACTGAATCGATGTGGGTTGGCCCGTGGTCACAGAACATGATGCCACGTGTTTCGTAAGAAAAGCCCGTTCCAAGCTGTCGTCCTACCTCTTCGTGGGAGGCATGGGTCCAGATGACTGTTTTCAGATGGCCAGGATAGACTGGCATCCCTTGGTAAATTTCCTGTGAAAGATCGATGATTTTACCTTTTAACCCCATATGTTCACCTCCGTTGTGCGAGTTTGTAATAACAATACAGACCGCTTGACAAGATGGTCTGACAATTCTTGGCCCAATGCGTTTATAACACGTTTGCTATTAAGAGCGTCCTATTCTGAAGATGTAACTATACTATGGTGATATTATTTTCCGAAATTACCAAAATATCTCCGAGGGATCAAAAACGGTCGATCTATTAAATTTGTCGTTTACACTTAACATAACTCACAATCATAGTCCAGTCTAACCGGTACCAATTTCACACATCTCTCTTTTGGAGACGATACAATAGCTTGCTCCTGAGACTTTTTATGAGACTCATAGTTGTTGCCCTTTCCGAGCCATTTCTGAAAGTATCTTATTGGATTTCATCTTCATTTTATGGAGCAGAATATCCTCCATCTATAAAGAGTATATGTCCAGTGACGAAGTCAGACTCGTCGGATGCCAGGTATACCACCCCCAGTGCAATGTCCTGAACCTCGCCTAGCCGTCCTATGGGATAGAGCTTTTCAGCAAGAATTCGCTTTCCTTCCTCGACATTACCTGTTGGCGACATGGATTCATACAGCGGTATGTTGATGGGGGTGACGATGTTCCCCGGGGCAACCGCGTTGACCCTTATGTTGTAGGGTGCCAGTTCCACTGCCAGCATTCGCGTAAATCCGTGGATTGCCATCTTAGACACACCGTAGGCAAGACATCCACTTACCCCGTTATGGCCAAAGATGGAACCCGTATTGATGATTTTACCAAATTTCTGTTCCTTCATATAAGGTACGACGGCTTTGGCACATAGGAAACTCCCTTTAACGTTCACTGCCATCGTGGCATCCCAGATCTCCTCGGTGTGATCCAGAAAATCCTTCATGTAAAGGATGCCTGCAATGTTGGCCAGGATATCGATCTTGCCCCATTGTTGGTGTACTTGTTGAACCGCCGACTCCACCTCGGCACCCTGTGTCACATCTACTTTCACTGCCATTGCGTTGTCTGCCTCAGTCTCATTATTGATCTTCTCGGCAGTGGCCTTTGCTCCGCCCAGATCTCGATCCGCACAGCATACTTTTGCGCCTTCCCGTCCAAACTCCAGTGCGGTTTCGGCTCCTATTCCAGAACCGGCGCCGGTTACGATCGCTACTTTTTCCTTCAGTCTCATATGCCTTTCCTCCCTCAAAAACAACAAATCTTCTGGTTTTCCAATAAGTTCTCCATAAAAACCCCTCTTACCTCTCCTGCCGCCTTACGCAAAGATAAACGTGGTTTCTCAGTACTCTTGCCGATAATTGCCTTCACCAATCCCTAAGTCTCTCTTGTTTAACCGTCTCAAACCAATGGGCGAGGCTTTCTATACAGTCATTTTTAGGCTTTTATGCCTGTTTTATCGCTGCTCTTAACTCAGCTGGAATTGGTGTGGATTTGCCCGTTTTCGTTGAGACCATGACAGCCGTAATGCGACCTATGGCAACGATTTCATCTTTGTTATTTTTGGATATCATCATTTCGGCAGTCATGGCGCTCCTACTCAATTCTGTAATACGGGTATTCACATTCAGCGTATCCGCGAAAAAAGCCCTTCCTTTGAATTGACAGTTACTCTCCACGTAATATAGCTCCAGACCCATAGTCCCAAGCTTCTCCCAGCTATAACCGATCTCATCCAGGTAAGCCATGAAGCCTTCATCGCAGTAGGTGAAATAATTGCCAAAAAATACATGACCTTGCAGATCAGTATCTGCAAAGCGAACTCTCACCGGAAAGGTGAAAGGATATTCGCTGGGAGGATTTTTCCTCACCGTGACACCTGGTATTTTATGGCAGGATACCTCATAGGAGATTATAAGATTCCTCTTCAGCAAAAAAACAAGTCAGATTGTTTTTTACCCAGGCAAGACGGTTTGGTTTGCTCTTTGATGGGGAGATCCGCGGAGTGTAATACCGCAAGGCTTACCCGGTTTTTCTGCATACTCACTGATATGGTAGAGGAATTCACCTATGATGTCTGTTCAATGTTCTCTTGAGAGGCCCTTCCCTCTGATTCTTTAAGGATGTCGCGAGCCTCATCAACGGTCACGCTTTCAAATCTCATGCTATCGCCGATCTTTAACTGTGCCATCCTATCCATATCCGCCGCAATGAGACAGGCGATCTTGACATACCCCCCCATTGAGACGCCATCCACTGCTAAACAAATGGGTTCTACACCGCCTGGTATCTGTATGGCGCCTATGGAATTGCCATCATCAACAATATTGGATGGGTCCGACCCGGCATCTTTGGCCTTTTTCAACTGTTTAAAGTTGAGCTGCGGACCTTCAAAGCGGTAGCCCACC
>JABMQV010000745.1 GCA_013203065.1 Desulfobacteraceae bacterium
CAAAATAGTCGCCAAAGATGGAAATTTAAGCGTCATATACCCCAAAAGAGCTCACAACCCAATTTTAAGAGCGGTCCCCTGGCATCGAATGCCACGTGTCCTCAATTGGTTAGATGGTGCGAATTTGGATCTAGTTTTTCCATGAATTTGCCGCCGATTATTATATTGCTGTGACGGTTAAACGCTACGCGAAAATCGGTGTTTAAATAAAAAGGAGGATAAAATGTCCGAAACAAATAATATTGAAGGAATGTCAATAGCAGAGTTGAAGCAATCCTTAATTAATGAACTTAAGCAATTAATGGCTAATTCGGTTGTTAAAGCTGCATATGATGAAGCAATTATTAATGTGCAGCCAACTTTGCCGAATGGAGAGGCAAATGAGTGGGTAGGGAAAGATGCGGACTTTTTTATAAAGTATTTTGATGACTGGTTTAATTTTCTGCCAACACCAACAGGTGGTCTGGGCAAGATAGAACCATTCACGCACTTTTATCTTAACAATAGCGCTGCGTTTTACTTCTTAAATAACTTTAAAAGTAACGCACTGGGTAATGGATATACTACAGAGATCTATAACTGGACAGTAAGGTTTATTATCGATCGGGGCCAGTTTATGGATACACCTTCTGCAGAAACAACAAAAATCATAGAAGAATGGAAAGCGTTACCTTCAACAAGGATTGAAGATTTTCTGGCACCGGATGGGACTGATAACTTCAATACTTTTAACAAATTTTTTACCCGTATATTAAACCCCAATAAAAATCCTAGGCCAATTTCAGAAGCACATGATGATTCAGTACTGACGGCACCTGCCGACTCAGAAATCAATTTTATAGAGTCAGAATTAACGCTCACAACCAAACTGCCTGTAAAGACTAGGCAAATTAATGTTGTTGATCTTCTGGCAGGGTCTGATTATGCAAACTATTTTGAAGGTGGTACAGCAGTATCCTGTGTACTGATGCCTAACAGTTATCACCGTTACCATTCACCTGTAAATGGAAAAATAGTTGAGTCTGCAGAAGTACCCGGAATTTATAACGGCATCATGGATGGAGAAGACTGGTTTAATAAGGGAAATATAGGTGAAAGCACTACAAACTTCAGTATCTTTGAGGAATTTCACCGTGCTTATTACATCATTGAAACAGATGGATACGGCTATGTAGCAATGATTCCTGTTGGCCTGAACACCATTAGTAACTTGAACTTTTATTCTTTATCCCCTAATCAGTCGACATTGGTTCCAAGAGGAGCGCAGCCTGTTTCTGTTAACAAAGGCACTGAGTTGGGCCATTTTGCTTATGGTGGATCATTAAACATTCTCCTTTTTCAACCTAAGGTACTTGAATCTTTATCAGTGCTGATGGGACAGAGAATTGGTTCGTTAAATAGAATAGTTACTTAAAAAGTTCGAAAAAAAGTAACCGTTCACGGGGCATATTTTATTTCGGTAACGTCCCTGTGAAGGGTTACGAAAATGCTGAGAAGGGGGGTCGGGCCAAGATAACTAGTTGATATTAAAATTGATACGCTTGAAATGCCCCTTCATTTTAGGCCTATATCGATCTTTTTAACAGCAAAAAGAGCATTATTGATACTGACCAATGGCGAGAGCTAAACGGCATTATATTCCCGGACAAATATGGCACATTACCCATCGATGCCATAAGAGAGAGTTTTTACTCAAATTTGCTAAGGACCGCAGAAGATGGCTTCAGTGGCTGTATGAAGCGAAGAAACGCTATGGTTTGATAGTATTGAATTATGCCGTCACCTCGAACCACATTCATCTTGTTGTAGTTGGAGGCAAGGAACGTGATGTTATCCCCAACTCAATTAAGCTGATTGCAGGAAGGACAGGACAAGAGTTTAACCAAAGAAAGAGCCGTAAAGGAGCCTTCTGGGAAGACCGTTATCATGCAACAGCAATTGAAAGCGGGAACCATCTTTTTCGATGTATCGTTTATATTGACCTCAACATGGTGAGAGCCGGTGTTGTTGCGCATCCCTCAGAATGGCCGTTTTGCGGTTACAACGAGATACAGGAACCCAAGAGGAAGAACGTCCTGATCAATTATGAAAGACTCACGAGACTTCTCGGCTTTGACAGCTATGATGAAGTGAAAATGTATCATAAGAGATGGGTGGAGGAACACCTCGGAAATGAAAATAATATCCGTGATGATAGATGGACAATGAGTATCGCAGTTGGAACCAAGAGTTTCGTTGACAGGATAAAATCTCTAATGGGTACTATGGCGGTAGGGCGGAAAAATATCGGAACTGGAGATTCCTATCAACTTCGAGAGCCTGCTGCTCCCTATAATGCCCATTTTGAGTTCAAAAAAGACGATATAGGCCCTGAAAACACCTGGCCTTGGGATGTTTAGGCTTAATATTCAATGAGTTATCGTGGCCCGACCCCAGGGCCAAACCTCATGATAGAGTAAGCCTCTTCAGGGCCGAGCCCCTCCACAAGAGGTGTAAACCCCTCCATATCGCAGAACATCACTGTGACCTGTTTTCTTTCACCTTCAATCTTGTCTCTTTGCCCCAGGATTTTCTCTGTCAGGCCCTTTGGGAGATAACGTTGAATTTTATCTATTTTTTCATCAAAGGAGAGGTCTTTGGGGG
>JABMQV010000746.1 GCA_013203065.1 Desulfobacteraceae bacterium
CCCCTGGATACCCGCGTTCGCGGGAATGACGAAAACGGGTCATCTCTGACTTCTTACGAGTTCATCACTCTTAAACCGCAACAGATTGTGGCAGGAAGGCCACGCTGGCACCATATGTGCATAAATTATATTATATTATATTAAATTATAATAAATTAGATTGACAAAGCCAGCAGTTTATGATAGGCATTGATCAGTGAATCTCAACGTAGCGCTAATGTAAGTCCTTAATAAGTGGAGTCCACGTTTCGAGTTTCAAAAGTCAGGTGCAGTTAGAAGAGGCAAACCCGCTGAAAGGCGGGGACGCAAAGCCACGGATCTACAGCTTAAGAGCCATGATCGCCGGGCTGCCTGCTGCCAGGCAAGATCATGCCTTTGGCGAAACATGCCCAAAGGCATTTTTGTTCTTGCCGAGGACGATTGCTGAGGATCATCAATCAAAAAGTGGGAGGCGAAATTGGGTCGGAACGATTTAAGAAAGACGCGAGAGGCGCTCCTCATGAGCAAGGCGGAACTTGCCAGAAAGGCGGGGGTTTCACCCCTGACCATCGACAGGGTTGAAAAGGGGATGGACTGTCGGGTGGAGACCAAGAGGAAGGTCTTGTTGGCTCTTGGATTTGACCTTTCTGAAAAACACAAGGTTTTTCCGGAAATCTGAGAGTATCACCATGGCTTCTGCCAAAAAAAACCAACTGGTCGGGCTGGATATCGGGTCCCATTCCATCAAGCTGGTGGAGCTGGACCAGAACACGCGGGGAAGGCTCCTCAAAAATTTTGGGATAATAGGGCTGCCCCCGGGTGCCATTGTGGAAGGCGCCATAAAAGAAATGGAGCCTATCTCTTCGGCCATAAAGACCCTTTTCTCAAACCTGAAGGTGAATAACCGCAATGTGGCCACGTCCATCTCCGGGTACTCGGTCATAGCGAAAAGGCTATCATTCAGCCAACGGGATGAGGATGAGATAGCGGCCACGATCAGGGAAGAAGCCGAGCAGCATATACCCTTTGACATCAATGAAGTGAACCTGGACTTTGATATCCTGCCCGATGAGGAGGAACTGCCCGGAGACCAACCGGCAGAATCCGGACCTCCCGAGGGCTCGGAAAAAGAAACCAGGCAGACGAACATCATGCTGGTGGCCGCAAGAAAGGATATCGTTGATGATTATGTCACCTTGCTTCAATCGTCAGATCTCAACCCTGCAGTGTTGGATGTTGATGCCTTTGCCCTGCAAAATGCCGTGGAGTTGACGGCGGAAGATCCGAGGGGCTGCTTTGTGATCGTGGATGTGGGTGCCCAGAAATTGGGAATAAATGCCGTCAAGAATGGCGTTTCCATGTTTTCCAGGGACTCCTCATACGGGGGAAACCGGATTACAGAGGCGATCATGTCCGAATTCGGTGTCAGCTTTGAAGAGGCTGAAAAATTAAAACTGACCCCCCTTGAGTCAGTCGATAAGAAAGATGGCCTCAAGAAAATCCTCACCCTCGAAGTTTCATCCTGGGTCCGCGAGATAGAAAGAGCCCTCGACTTTGTTGGCAGCACCTATTCAGAGGAAAATATAGAGAAGATCATTCTTACCGGAGGCTCGTGCAAGATTCAAGGCTTCCAGCAATATCTGGAATCGGAGTTGGATATATCAGTTGAGGAACTCAACCCTTTCAAGGCCGTTGTGGCAAAAGGATCCCTGTTTGACCCCGACTACCTGGACTATATGGCACCCCAGGCGGGAGTTGCCATAGGTCTGGCCTTAAGAAGCATAGGCGACAAATGATCAGGATCAACCTGTTACCGTTCAGGGCGGCCAAGAAAAAAGCAAATATACGCAGGCAAGTCAGCATCTACTTCCTGTCGATCATCTTTCTTTTCGCTCTGATGGCCTATTTTACCCTGAGTCTAAACAGCCAGCTGGCCGCCACCAGGTCAGAGGAAGCGCGGCTACGGAAGGAAGTGCCCAAATATTTCAAAATCACCCGGAAGATGAACCAGCTCAAGAAACTGACAGAGGATATCCGCTCCAAACTGGAGGTTATTCAACAGCTTGAAAAGAAAAAGACCGGGCCTGTCCGGCTCCTTGGTGAAATTGCCCTGGCCGTCCCAACGGACAAGCTGTGGCTTCGGTCTCTTACCGAGGGTACCGGCCTTTTGACCCTGGAAGGCACGGCCATGGACAACAACACCGTGGCCCTCTTTATGACCAGGCTTGAAAAGACACCTTACATCACCTCGGTTGACCTCAAGACCACCCGGCTGAAACACCTGGAAAAGCATAAACTGGACGTCACCGACTTTGTCCTGGTCTGCAAGACATCCGCCGTAAAGGAAAAGGAGAAACCCAAACCAAAAACCAAGACGCCCGGCAGAAGGAACCGCTGAATGGCCCTGATCAAGAGCATCAATTTGAGTAACCTAACGACCCCTGTCGTGGAAAAGGCCGAAAAGCTCAAAAAGGTCCACAGGATACTGATTCTTGTCCTGACCATTCTCCTTTTCGGCGGAGGTTTTTTCTCTCTCGTCTATCTCCCAAAGACCACCGCAATCGCACAGACCAAACAGGAGGTCTCAAGTCTTGAGACCCAGCTTCTGGCGGCAAAGGGAAAGGCAAGAAACCTGGCCAAACTGGAGGCGGACCACAAAAAGACCATCGCCCAGTTAAAGGAGGCCCTAAAGCTTTTGCCCGACAAACGGGAGATACCGAGCCTCTTGAGGAACATCACCTCCCTGGGGAAAGAATCGCGGCTCGAATTTCCACTTTTCACCCCCCAGGGTGAACGGCCGCAGGATTTCTATATGGAGATCCCGGTCAACATCGTGTTGAGCGGCAACTACAATGATGTGGCAACGTTTTTTCACAAGGTGGGAAGTATGGACCGGATTGTGAATATCCATGGGATCTCCATGAGACCTGAAAAAGAGATGTCCACCACCCTGGTGACAAAATGCACCGCCGTAACCTACCGGTTCAAGAGTGAGGCGGAAAAGAAGGCCGATCGGGAGAAGAAGAAAAAGAAGGGCAAATAGGGGAATGAAATCTAATCGTCCACCCACCATCATCGCACTGGTTCTCTTTGTCTTCCTCTTTGGGATTGAACCGGCCCATCTCGGGGCGGGAGCCGTACCAAAGGAACCCCTCCCGGACCCCTTCCTTTCCTATCTCATAAAGGCCCAAAAAAACCTGAGCAAGCTGGAGGCGGAAAAACAGCGCAGGCTCAAAATGGAACAGGAGAAGGAGACAAAGAGAAAGCTTGCCGCCGCTGAAAAACTGAAGACCCTCAGGGAGGCCCACACCGAATTGCAGAAACTGGACCTCTCGCAACTGACCCTGACCGCCATTATCAGGGGAAAAGAAAACGCATGGGCCATGGTCAGGGACGAAGCGGGCAGGGGATACATCTTAAAAAAAGGCACCTTCATCGGAAAAAAGGGCGGGGTGGTGGACGAGGTCATATGGGAGGTCAAAAAGGCCGCCTTTGGGCGAAGATATGTTCGAAAGGTGGTCATCAAAGAGCCCTATTTATTCAAGGAGCAGTATATCAAGTACAAATCCGTCGAGATGGAAATGGCGGAGAGGGAATATAAATAGAGGAATAAACCATGAAAAAACTATTCAAGATATTATTGGTCGTCATTTTGCTGACACTTGTCTTTGGCTGCCAGACCGGCAAGAACCAGGGGGATATCTCTCGCCCCGGCGACGGGTTTGATGGATTTGTCTCCTCACTCCTGAGAGGAATCGCCGCAGACCGCTTTGATAAGGAAAAGAAACCGGTCATAAAGGTGGCCGTCTTTGATTTCACCGATGAAAAGGGGGATATCACCGCGGGGTCCCTGTATCTCACCAACAGGGTCAGACTCGCCCTTGGCCGCAGCACGCAATTTGATCTCTTGCATGTTGAGGAACTCTCCAAAAAATTTGTCATGAATGCCAAGGTCTTTGATGAAGATGCCCGCGTAAGAGACCGGTTGATAACCGACCTGAAGGCCGATGTCTACCTGTTTGGAGAGGTCCGGACAAACGACCCGTCCCTCTTTGTCTGCAAGGCCAGATTGCGGAAAACCGCAAAACCCTTTACAGACCCTCACAAGCTGGCACCCCCGAAAAAAGAACCCGAGGAATTCTCCTGGAGGCCCGACCTGACAGACTCGGGCTATGCCTTTTTCAGGGAGGTCCTGGTCCGTGGTGCCAAAGAATCGGACGAAACACTCCAGGCCATCAACCTGGCCGACGTCATTTTCCTGACCCAGCCCATGTGTGACGACCTCAATCTCTCCTGGGATGTGAAGTCTGACGGCATGATCTATGATCGCAGAAAGGAGAGTGACTCGGGGACCCTCCGCGACCGCACGGGGCAGGTCATGCAGAGCCGCGTCAAGAGCCCGGAGGCCCTGAAAGAACTCGGGTTTGTTATCAAGAATTTTGCACTGGTAATAAAGGAGACCGGCGGCAAGGCCTCCAAGCTGCAGTCCTACATCCTCCCCACGGAAAGCGACTACTATTACATACCCTACATGCAGGGAAAAGAGGAATGGGGGCTCCGATTCTTGTATCTGTGGAACACCCAGGGGCGGAGTGAAGACCCGTCCGCCCAGGAGAGCGGAAAGGGCTGGCAGTTCTATATGGCCTCGGAGGACTGGTCTCTAAAAATGCCGGTGGGGGTCCATACGGCCACGGCCACCCTCAAACCGGTCGCCGAAACCGAATTCGGGAGCAAGCTCCCCAGATC
>JABMQV010000747.1 GCA_013203065.1 Desulfobacteraceae bacterium
ATCTCGGGGGCCAAGAGGATAGAGGAAGAAAGGATCGTTCATGCCATAACCTTTGATATCCTGAAAGGCATTTCAATGCCGGAATTGGATTATGTGCTTGATTCATACCAAGGCCATAGGGTATGTGACATGACCATTCAATAGACTTTGAGTTGGAAAATGATGAAGGTTGATTAGCAATGCCAATTTACGAATATGAATGTAAGAAATGCGGGCACCAGACAGAGGCCATGCAGAAATTTTCCGATCCCCCGATTGCCGAGTGTGAAATGTGTCACGGTAAGATGAAAAAACTCATATCGCCAAGCACTTTTCACCTCAAGGGAACCGGTTGGTATGTGACCGATTATGCCTCAAAATCCCGTTCCGACCCTGGTTCCGAATCCAGTTCCAAGTCTGAACAAGGCAAAGGGAAGACATCAAAACCGGACACAAAATCCCCAAAGAAAGAGGCGAAGGATTCAACAAATAGTTCCGGGAAAAAGGATTCTTCAGACTCCAAGGGCACATCAAAGAGCAAATCTTAGGTAGACCGGCTGTGAAAACGTGGAATAGCGATCGGGTTCAGAACAAGATCATAAACAGGCTTGAGAGGAAGGAAAAACAGCAGGCCTTCAAGCGGGATAGGTTTTTCAAATTCAAGATAAATGAAATCCATAACACCCTGTCTCAAGCCCTGTTAATGAAAAAGATCGTTGAAACGGATAACCCTGGTGCCATTTCCAATGCCCTGCTCAAGGGTCTAAAGAAGCTGCTGAACATCACAGAATTTGATCTCCGATACTTTATCGCCCCCATACGTGACCTTGTCCCGCGCCCCAACCTCTTTTCCTTATATGTGACCCAATACATCATGGAGAGCCTCATTGATGACCCGGACGTAATTGAAATATATGGTACGGATGAAGAGATATACCGGGTGGTGAACGGAATCTTCAGTCGGATCAATATACGCTTTGAAAAGGCCGAAGAGGAAGCCGCAGCCCAGCTCGCACGCAACAAATCCCTGGTTCAGGGCACAAGGGAATATGAAATAGCCCTGGATCAGCTCTTCCGAAGTAAAGTGGGGGAACCCCAGAATCCCGGGACCCCCTTTCCTCCCAGATGATTCTGACGCTATCCTGATCCGCTATCATTTTCTTGCATTCTCAGATCGTTATCTGGTAAGTTCACAGAAATCGAATATTCGTGTTTAGCCCCGATACATCTCCCAACCGCCGAGTATTGGCACGAAAGCAACCGACAAAAAAGGAAGGATCCGTTTATGTCTGATCAGATGGCATTCCTGTTTCCCGGCCAGGGTTCCCAGTTTGTGGGAATGGGCCAGGACCTGATGGATCGATCGCCTGAAATCAAGAATATTTTTGAGCAGGTGGATGATGTTTGTAAAAGGTCCATATCAAAGCTCTGCTTCGACGGGCCCATGTCCGAATTGACCCTTACCGAGAATCTCCAACCGGCCATAACCGCCGTAAATCTGGCCTGCCTCTCTGCCCTGAAGAACGCGGGTGTAAGGGCGACTGTTTCGGTCGGGCATAGCCTGGGGGAATATGCAGCCCTCGCCTCTGCCGGTGTTCTCAGTTATTATGACGCCCTGAGACTCGTCAGGAAAAGGGGGGAACTGATGCACCGGGAGGCCCTGGCAAACCCCGGGAAGATGGCCGCAGTGATAGGCATGGATATGGATGCTGTGCAAGACATTGTAGCCCAGGCCAAGGGAAAGGATATCCTGGCCGTTGCAAACCACAATACCGCCCAGCAGATTGTCATTACGGGACAGGAAGAACCGATTTCACGGGCCATTCAGCTGGTCAAGGAGAGAAAGGGCAAGGCCATTCCCCTGAAGGTGAGCGGTGCATGGCACTCCAAGCTGATGGAAGGCGGCGTTGAAGAGTTCAGAAGATCTATGGATGGCATTCAATTCGCAAAACCCGAATCGGCGGTCCTGTTCGATGCCACTGCCGGGAGTGAAACAGACCCTGAGAAGATTAAGGGAATTATGGCCAACCAGCTCGTAAACCCCGTCAAATGGTATGATATTATGGTAAATTTGCTGGACAGTGGCGTGGATAGTTTTGTGGAGGTGGGGCCAAAAAATGTCTTGGCCACCTTGCTGAAGAAGATCGTTCCATCAGATAAGGATGTAAAAATTTCCAACGTTCAGGACGCCCGGAGCCTGGGTGACTTTTTAGAATAGCCGCCCCTGCCAGGTATTCCTTCTCTCAAAAGCCTCTCTTATCAGCGCCAGGTTCCTGGATTTTTCGTTGGCCCATAAAGGGGCCACAAGTTCTGATCTCACGGGGTCCCCTGTCAGCCGCTGCACAACCACCTCAGGGGGAAGCAGCTCCAGGAAGTCAACGACCATCTTTACGTACTCATCCCTTTCAAGACAGGAAATTTCCCTCTCTTCATAGAGCCTTGCCAGTTCTGTGCCTTTGACCACATAAAGGAGATGTATCTTGACCCCGTGGACTGGCAGTCTGGAGAGAAAACGGGCGGTTTGGAGCATCATCTCCCGATCCTCACCCGGAAGCCCCAGGATGACGTGTGCGCATACATTTAATCCGGATTCATTCGCCAGGAGCACGCTCCGTTCAAAACGGGCAACGTCATGGCCCCGGTTTGTCCTTTGGAGGGTTGCGTCATGCGCGGACTGTAATCCAAATTCGATCCAGACAAGGTGGTCCTCTTGATAGGAAGCCAAAAGGTCCAACTCCCCCCCGGCCACACAATCCGGCCTGGTGGCAACCGATAGCCCCACCATATCCTTGTGGCTCAGGGCCCCGTCGTAGAGGGCCTTTAACTTTGAAAGTGGGGCATAGGTGTTGGTAAAAGACTGGAAATAGGCAATAAACTTCTTGGCCCCGTAACGCCTTTGAATATATTTTTTTGCCCTTAAGACCTGATCATCAATGGAAAGCCCTTCTCTGATCCAGGCCCCCGTCCCAGAGCCCCTGCCATCGCAATAGATACAGCCCTTGTCGGAAATAGTCCCATCCCTGTTAGGGCAGTTCAAACCGGCATCCAGGGATATCTTTTGAACCCGCTCCCCGAATAACTCCCTCAGGTAGCTGTTATAGTCACGATAGCGTCTCAATGGAAAGGCTCCAGCAGACATGAGAGCTTTAGATCTCATGCTATAAAATGAATCGTAGCAGGATCACGCCAGTTCCGCTCTCCCTCTTCCAGATTACCTGATGCCCAGGTGACAACCCCGGTCTGTTGGAAAAGAAATA